>JAKZTB010000253.1:0-13118 GCA_047517345.1 Alphaproteobacteria bacterium | reverse complement strand
ATCTCCGCCCAGCCTACCCCCCTGACGATCCTTCTGCTGTCCCATCGTCATCAGCGAATCCCCCGGTCAAATCAGAACGTCAAAGAATCAGACCAGGCCGCTTGTGTCCAGTGCCAACTTCGTCAACGGGCTGTTAAGAATGCCGAATTGTCCGCCACAATTTAAGGGGTAATGCGGACTATTCCGGGATCAATTTGCCATCTTCCAATCGGACGACGCGATCCATCTTCGCCGCCAGATCGAGATTATGCGTCGCGATTACCGCGGCGAGGCCGCTTTCGCGAACGAAATCAATCAACAACCCGAATACATCATCGGCCGTTTTGGCGTCGAGGTTGCCCGTCGGCTCGTCGGCCAGAAGCAAGCTTGGCCCGTTCGCCAATGCCCTTGCAATCGCAACGCGCTGCTGTTCGCCACCCGACAGCCGCGCCGGACGATGGCTCGCCCGATCTTTTAGGCCCACCGATTCGATCAAGATAGCCGCGTGCTCACGCGCCGACCGCCGCGCGGTGCCGGCAATCATCTGCGGCAGCATGACGTTTTCGAGTGCCGTGAACTCCGGCAGAAGGTGGTGAAATTGGTAAACGAAACCGATTTCATTGCGGCGTATCTCCGTCCGTCCGCTATCGGACATCGCACCACAGGGGCGCCCGGCGATACTGACCTCGCCACCGTCGGGCAGCTCAAGTAACCCGGCGACGTGAAGCAGCGTCGATTTTCCGGCGCCGGAAGAGCCGACGAGCCCAACCAATTCACCTGCGGGCACCGAAAGCGATGCCCGGCGGACGACTTCAAGCTGCGAGTCCGCCTGGATGTACGTCCGGACGACGGTATCGAGTTCGAGGATCGACACCTCACTCATAGCGGAGCACTTCAACCGGATCGAGCCGTGCGGCGCGCCGCGCCGGCACGATAGAGGCCAGGAAGGACAGTGTCAGCGCCATCAAGATCACCGTAACCACTTCCGTGTTGTCGATCTTCGCCGGCAGCCGGGACAGGAAATAGATCTCCGGATTGAAGACGTTCGTGCCGCTCAGCTTCTGAATCCATTGCCGGATCGTCTCGATATTCGCGGCGAAAGCGATTCCAAGGGCGCTGCCCGCGATCGTGCCGACGACACCGACGCTCGCGCCCGTCATGAAAAACACTCTGAGGATCATCCCTTGGGTGGCGCCCATGGTTCGCAAAATAGCGATCCCCTTCCCCTTGTCGTTGACCAGCATGATTTGGCTGGAAATAACATTGAAGGCGGCGACGATGATAATCAGGGTCAGGATCATGAACATCACGTTGCGTTCGACCTGCAATGCGGTGAAGAAACTGGCATTGACCCTTTGCCAGTCCAATACGCGATAGCCGCCGCCAATCGTCTCCCGGATGGCGATACCGATTTCGAGGACGCGGTCGGCATCTTCCGTCATCACTTCGATCGCCGAGGCCTGGCCTTTCTTGCGGAAAAATATCTGTGCCTGTTTGAACGGCATATAGATGAAAGTGCTGTCGTATTCCGACATGCCGACTTCGAAAATCGCGGCTACCGGATAGGCCTTCATACGCGGCACCGTACCGAACGCGCTCGGGTTTCCTCGCGGCGAAATCAGGGTGACCTTGTCACCCGGCCGCAAGCGCATGGACTGCGCCATCCGGGTGCCGATGATGACGCTTTTGCTGTCGTCGAACCCTTCCAGGTCGCCGGAAACGATATTGTCGATGAGCAAGGGACGGCGGCGAAAGTCTTCTTCGGTCAGGCCGCGCACTAGTGCGCCGCTCGCGACGTTATGCGCCGTCGCCATGACTTGTCCTTCGACGATCGGCGTTGCCAGGACAACGCCCGGCAATTCGCGGATTTTCGCCGCGATCGTGTCGAAATCCTCAAGCGTCCGGGTATTCGACGAAACATTGATATGGCCGTTGACGCCGAGGATGCGGGACAACAATTCCTGCCGAAAGCCGTTCATCACCGCCATGACGATGATCAATGTCGCGACGCCCAGCATGATCCCGGCAAGCGAGAAGAACGCGATGACCGATATAAAACCTTCCTGCCGCCGGGCGCGCAGGTAGCGAAAGGCGACGAGGCGCTCGAATGCATTGAACACAATGGGTTCCTAGCCGACTAGCCGCGTCAGCGCCGCGTCGATCGTCAGCTCTTCGGTTTCGCCGGAGCGTCGGTTCTTCAGCTCGACCTTGCCGTCTTTCAGGCCGCGCGGCCCCGCGATCAGTTGCCAGGGCAGCCCGATCAAGTCCATGTCGGCAAACTTAGCCCCTGCCCGCTCCTCGCGATCATCGTACAAGACCTCGACGCCGGCATCGTTCAATTTGGCGTACATGTCGCCACAGGCCGCATCGCAGACATCGTCGCCGGTTCGCAAATTGACCAATCCAACTTTGAAGGGCGCGACCGATTCCGGCCAGATGATTCCCTTATCGTCGTGGCTCGCTTCGATGATCGCACCGACAAGCCGCGAAACGCCGATTCCGTAGGAGCCCATCTGTACGGGCACGTCGTCGCCGTCCGGTGTCGATACGAACGCGCCTAGCGGCTTGGAGTAATTGTCGCCGAAGAAGAAAATATGGCCGACTTCGATGCCGCGTGCGGAGACGCGTCTGTCCTCCGGCACCTCGTTCTCGAACCGTATCGCGTCGTGCATTTCGTCGGTCGCCGCATACAGGCTGGTCCACTCGTCGACCAACGGCTGTAAATCACTGTCGTAATCGATATCGCGCTGCAACACGTCGCGTTCGAGGAAGTCACGATGACAGAACACTTCGCTCTCGCCGGTGTCGGCGAGGATGATGAATTCATGACTCATATCGCCGCCGATGGGACCGGTATCCGCCTGCATCGGGATCGCCTGCAACTCCATGCGCGCGTAGGTCCGCAGATAACAGACGAACATCTTGTTGTAGGCCGCCCTAGCCCCTTCGGCATCCAGGTCGAAGGAATAGGCGTCCTTCATCAGGAATTCCCGGCCGCGCATGACGCCGAACCGCGGGCGCACCTCATCGCGGAATTTCCACTGGATGTGGTATAGATTCTTCGGCAAATGCCGGTAGCTCTTCACATGGGCGCTGAAGATTTCCGTGATCAATTCCTCGTTCGTCGGGCCGTACAGCATCTCACGGTCGTGCCGGTCCGTGATGCGCAGCATTTCCTTTCCGTAATCGTCGTAGCGTCCGCTCTGCCGCCACAGATCCGCCGACTGAATCGTCGGCATCAGCATTTCCTGCGCGCCCGAAGCGTCCTGCTCTTCGCGCACGATCTGCTCGATCTTTTTCAACACGCGGTAGCCCATCGGCAGCCAGGAATAGATCCCGGCGCTCGCCTGCCGGATCATGCCGGCGCGCAGCATGTAACGGTGCGACACGATCTGCGCATCGCTCGGCGTTTCCTTCAAGGTGGGGAGAAAATATTGGGAGAGACGCATCGCGGCAGCTCGCTTACCGATCGTGGGAAATTTTCGCGAATGTAGGGGTTGCCCTGGGCGATGTCCACGCTACTTCGCGCCGTCCAGCCCGGCCTTGCATTTTTTCGATATCCGCCGGGTTTCCGAGCGGGTGAGCGGCTTGCCGTTGAAGGTCGCCCGCCGCGACTTCATATCGAAGCCGACCGTGCCGACCGCGAGCGACGTCTCGCCGAACCGGGCGGCGCCGCCTTTCAGAGGATTGAGCGCGATGGAGAACTCCAGCACCTGCGGCACGATGTTCCGCAGGTTCGGCGACGCGTCCACATCCGCCGGCACGACTTTCCCGCCCCGGACATCGACACCGGGCCGATACGCGACGTCGACCGAGGGGTGATGCTCGACCAACCGGATGCAATCCGACTTGGTAATCCGGATTGACTTGTCTTCCGCCGCCTGTGCACCTGACACGGCAACTATCGCCAGAATTCCTGTCGCAATTCGTATCACGGGGTACAACCTCCACCGACCAACGGAAACAGAAAATTTCATACAAGAATCGGGCCAAAATGAGGCTTATTGCTCCCAAATCGACCGGTCGGCCGACATCCACGGCGGCTGCAATCCTTCGAGTTTACGATAAATAGAACATTCCGGCACGTGCGCGCCGGGCAGATAGCCCGTGCTCATCAGGAACTCGCCGGTGATCTCGCCGCCGGTGAACAGGAACGTCTGTTTGAAGAGCTTCACCCAATCGGCTTTCGGCAACGGATGATGTTCGTCGAGCCACGCCTTGAACCCGCCGTGGCTGTCGCGCATCGCGCGCACGCGGCGGGCGTTCTCGATCGCCGCGTTGACCTTCAACCGGTTGCGGATGATCGCGGCGTCGGAAAGCAGGCGCGCACGGTCGTCGTCCGTGTAATCCGCCACCTTGCCGACGTCGAAGCCGCCGAAAACGGCATTGAACGCCTCCCGATTCTTCAGCACGGTCAGCCAGGACAGACCGGCCTGATTGATCTCGAGCACCAGCCGCTCGAACAACACCGCCTCTTCGGTCGTGGGAAAGCCGTATTCGGTGTCGTGATAGGGCCCGTGGAACGGATGGCCGGGTGCGGAATCGCAATAGCTGGTCATCGTCTCGCTTTCGTCACGCGGGGGTATCACGCAGGCTGATCCAACCGGCATCGTGAACCAACCAGATGATAATGACGATGACGACCGCGATTCCCGTCGTCACGCCGACTTTCGGCCAAAGGCGCGGGTTCTCCGGCGCTCCCGCCTCATGGCCCGGTTCAGGATTGTCGGGCCGCCGGACGCGCCACGGCAGCACCATGAAGAAGACCATCCACCAGGTGATGACGAAGGTAATTCCGGTGCCGATCCAGCCCATGGCTATACCAAGGAACGTTGATAGTGACCCCTGGAGATCGCGAAGGCGGTCCGTCGGGTAGGAGGGGCGCCGCAGGCGATGCGGGACATCGTCAAGGCGATCCGACGCCCTCCGACGGTCCGCATCCGTGACCCGAAGGGCGGCTTACCAAGGCTTTCGGACAGCGTCGCGCACGCCTTGCGATATGCCGCATCGCTGCGCCGCGCGCTCCTGCCGAAAACCTTGGTAAGCCACCTCTAGGGGTCACTATCAGCGCTCCTTGGTATTAGACTTGCTCCAACTCGACCAAAGTGCCCGCAAAATCCTTCGGGTGCAGGAACAGCACCGGTTTGCCGTGCGCGCCGTTCTTTGGTTCGCCGTCGCCCAGCACGCGGGCGCCTTGTTTCACGAGCCGGTCGCGGGCGGCATAGATGTCGGGGACTTCATAGCAGACATGGTGCATCCCGCCGGCCGGATTCTTATCGAGAAAAGATCGTATCGGCGACCCCTCCCCCAGCGGATGCAGCAGTTCGATCTTGCTGTTGTCCAGCTCGACGAACACAACGGTCACGCCATGATCGGGCAGGTCCTGTGGCGCCGTCACCGTGGCGCCTAGCGCGTCGCGATACACTGCGGATGCCGCGTCGAGGTCCGGAACAGCTATCGCCACATGGTTCAAACGACCGATCATCGGTATCGTCTCCTGAATTGCGAGGCAAGGCGCACGCTTCGCTCACAGCCGCACAACATGCACATCGACCGAAGGCCTCTTGCCACATAAGGCGCGAAGCCGGCGGCGCACGGCGAGGCGGACCGCTTCATGGACCATATCGTCCATGCGCCGGACTTTCATCGGTAGATCGTCCACCGCGTCCGCTGCCGCATCGATGAGCGATTCCGCGATTTCATAATCCTCTTCCAGATCGAACACGCCGTGCGTTGAAACTTGCGGATCGGCCTGCAACGCGCCGGCCTCGTCGACGACGACCGTCACGACCGCCGCCCCGCTGTGCAGCATCTTACGGCGCTCGCGCAAGGCGCCGCTGCCCATGGATATCAAGCGATTCCCGTCGAGCGCAAGCCGCCCGCTGAAAACCTTGTCTACAATTTCGACGGGGCCGGGCGCCAGTTTCAACAGCGTACCGTTCGGCGCGAGATGCGCTTCCGGAACCTGGCATTCCTTCGCCAATTGCGCATGCGCCTGCATGTGGCGGATTTCGCCATGGACCGGCACCGCGACTTTCGGCCGAATCCATTGATACATTTGCGCCAACTCGTCGCGCGCCGGATGGCCGGAGACGTGTATATGTTTCTCATCATGCGTCGTCAGCAGTTCGGCGCCAAGACCGGTCAGCCGGTTCTGCAGCCGGGCGATGGACTTCTCGTTACCGGGGATGATGCGGCTGGAAAAGATCACCGCGTCGCCCGGATCGAGTGCCGTATCGGGATGATCGCCCCGCGCGATACGCGCCAAGGCCGACCGCGGCTCGCCCTGGCTGCCGGTGCAGATCAAGGCGACCTTGTCGCGCGGCAACAGCGCCGCTTCCTTCGGCGACAGAAAGCGCGGGATATCGGCCAGATAACCGTTCTCTCGCGCCGCATCGTTGAAGCGCCACAGCGAACGCCCGACCAGCGCTGCGCTGCGGTCGTTGGCGGCGGCGGCATGGGCGATCGATTCGAGCCGCGCGATGTTCGAGGCGAAACAGGCGACCACGACCCGGTTGTCGAAACGGCCGATCATCTCCGTAAGTTTCGTGCGCACGTCGCCTTCGGAGCCGGAACTCCCCTGCACCAGTACGTTGGTCGAATCGCAGACCATCGCCAGGATGCCCTCCTCCCCGGCGCGGATCAGCGCGGCCTCGTCCGTGTTGGGCCCGACCATCGGATCCGGATCAAGCTTCCAGTCGCCGGTATGCATCACCGTCCCGGCGCTCGTGCGGATGACGCAGGCATTGGGTTCCGGGATCGAATGGGTCAAGGTGATCAGCTCGATATCGAACGGGCCGACGTCGAACCGGCTGGACAACGGGATTTCGGTGATCGGCGCCTTGTCCTTCAGCCCGGCTTCGGCGAGCTTGCGGCGCAGGATACTGGCGGTAAACGGCGTCGCATAAAGCGGGCAGCGCAGGCGGGACCACAGGTAGGGGACCGCCCCGATATGGTCCTCATGCGCGTGGGTCAGCACCAAGCCGGCCAGCGTATCGGCGCGTTCCTCGATGAATGTCGGGTCCGGCATGATGACGTCGATGCCCGGCGTTTCGTCGTCGCCGAAGGTGATGCCCAGATCGACCATCAGCCATGCGCCGGCATGGCCGTAAAGGTTGAGGTTCATGCCAATTTCGCCCGCCCCGCCGAGGGATAGGAACAGCAGTTCTTTTTCGCCAGGCTCGCCCGTATCTGCGAAACCGCTCATGAACCGACGTTCCGCTTGTAGACTTCGAGCAAGCCGCGGATCGTCAATTCTCTATCCGTGTGGTCGATCACGTCCGTTGATTCCGAGAACAAGGACGCTAAGCCGCCAGTCGCGACGACCTGCATATCTTCAATCCCATATTCCTTCCGAATTCGTCCAACCAGGCCCTCAATCATGCCGATATAGCCCCAGAAAATACCCGATTTCATTGCCGGGACGGTCGATTTACCGATGACTTCCTTGGTGGGCTCGACACGGACTCTAGGCAATTGCGCAGATGCCATATGCAGCGCCTCGGCCGACAGATTGATACCGGGTGCGATGATCCCACCGCGATAATTTCCGTCGGTATCAACGATTTCGAACGTCGTTGCCGTGCCGAAATCGATCAGGATGGCCGGTCCTCCATAGCGACTGTAAGCGGAAACCATTGTTACGAGACGATCCGCCCCGACTTGTTCAGGCCGGTCGATCAATACTTCCAAACCTAGATCGACATCCTCGTCGCCGACAACCATCGGCGGCCCGCTGAAATAGCGCTCGCACAGCGACACGAGATTGAACAGGCCCTGCGGCACGACGGACGCGATGATGCACCCTGTGATCGCATCGTCCGGAATGCCGCGCAGTTTCATCAGTTGCGTCAGCCAAACCGCGTATTCGTCCGCGGTGCGGTTGGGATCGTTGGAGCAGCGAAAGACCCCCTGCAATTCATCGCCGTCATAGACGGCGAAGACGACGTTGGTATTTCCGTAATCGATCGCGAGCAGCATGACAAATGCATCCTTAAAAAAATACGTCGCCGGCGGTGATCCGTCGACGTTCGCCGTCCGGGAGCTCAAGAAGCAACGCGCCGTCCGCATCCATATCGTGAAACCTGCCGGAAAGCTCCCGGTCGGGCAACCGCACGGTAATCGGTCCGCCGATGCCCGCCGCCCGGTCGAGCCAGGCCCGGCGTATCGGTTCCACGCCGTCCTCGAGCCAGCGTCCGCGCCACGCGAACAGCCTGTCGAGATAGTGTTCGAGGACCGTCTCCAGCGCAATGTCCTTTCCACTGACGGCGTTCAGGTCGGTCGCCGGATAGGCCGTGTCCTCGGGGTGGGATGCGATATTGACGCCGCAGCCGATCACGATCCACGACACCTGATCGCCGGTGCCCGACGATTCGAGCAGAATGCCGGCCGTCTTGCACCCATCGACCAGAATATCGTTCGGCCATTTGCAGGCGATGTCCGCGTCCGGCGGCAATATCTCGCACAACGCGTCGGCCAGCGCCACGGCGGTGACGAGCGAAAGCTGCGCCGCCTCCTCGGTAGGCCGTGCCGGCCGCATTATCGTGGATATGTAGAGGTTCCCGACCGGCGACGTCCAAGTCCGACCGCGACGGCCGCGCCCCGCCGCCTGTTCGCGCGCCCAAACGACGGTGCCGTCCGCAGCGCCGTCGAGCGCTCTCGTCCGCGCTTCGTCATTCGTCGATCCGACCGAATCGAGTTCGATCAGTGAGCAACCGTCCGGTAAGGAAAGCATAGGTCGGCTTTACGTCAGCCTGGGAAAAGCGCGGCAGCGGCCAGTGCGGCACTGTCCAGCAACGGCGAAGGCCACAGGAAGAAAAGCAGCGTGACGACACCCGTTGCCGCCATGATGACACGCAACGGCCGTTCGATCGGTTTGTCGAACATCTCAACCAGATCGTCGAAGAATACGATCTTGACGATCCGTAAATAATAGTAGGCGCCGACGACGCTCGACACGACACCGATAACGGCAAGCGTGTACAGCTCCGCCTCAAGCGCGGCCATGAAGATGAAAAACTTGCCGAAGAAACCGGCCATCGGCGGAATCCCGGCGAGCGAGAACATGAAAATGAGAATACCGAGCGCCATCATGGGATGGCTCTTCGCCGTACCCGCCAGATCGTCGATGTTTTCGACCATCCGGCCGTTGACCCGCATGCTGAGGATGCAGGCGAACGCCCCCACATTCATCACCAGATAGATTGCCATGTAGATCAACACGCCGTGCAAACCGGCTTCCGAACCGGATGCCAGCCCGACCAAGGCGTAACCGACATGGCCGATGGAACTGTAGGCCATCAGCCGCTTGATGTTGCGCTGCGCGATCGCCGTGAAGGCGCCCAGCACCATCGACGCGATGGAGATCAGCACGATGATCTGGCGCCATTCCTCGACCAGGCCGCCAAACGGTTCCAGCATGACCCGCATGAACAGCGCAATCGCGGCGACCTTGGGCGCGACGGCGAAGAAGGCGGTAACCGGCGTCGGCGCGCCCTCATAGACGTCCGGCGTCCACATGTGGAACGGCACGGCGGAAACCTTGAACGCCAGCCCGGCGGCGAGGAATACGATGCCGACGATCAGGCCCGGCGACGGCGCAGTGCCATGGCCGTCGAACAGTCCGGCAAGCGATTCGAATTGAGTCGTTCCCGCGAAGCCGTAAATCATCGAGCAGCCGTACAACAGCAGGCACGAGGACAACGCGCCGAGAACGAAATATTTCAGCCCCGCCTCCGAAGAACGGACGCGGTCGAGCTGGAACGCGGCGATAACGTAAAGCGACAAGCTCTGCAGCTCGAGGCCCATATAGAGCGAAATCAAATCGTTCGCCGAGATCATCATCATCATGCCGACGGTGGCGTAGACGACGAGGACCGGAAACTCGAACCGGGCCATGCCTTCCCGCCGGATGTAACCGTCCCCCATCAGCATGACCAGGATCGACCCGAGCAGCACCAGAACCTTCATGAAGACCGCAAACGTGTCGGTCACGAACAGACCCGCAAAGACGGCCGCGCGTTCGCCCGACGCCCAGAAAAGGTAGTAGGCCAGTGCGACGGCGAAAGACGCGACGGTCAGCCCGCTGACGATGCTGAGCGCACGCTTCTCCGGTGAGAAGACGCCGACCATCATCAGCACCATGCCCATGACCGCGAGGAATATCTCCGGTCCGGCGGCGAGCAAGTCAGGCGTAATGGTCATCTGCGCGCCTCCCTACCGGTTCGCCGCAAGCGCGTTGCCGGTTTCGGCAGCGGCAAGTGCACCGTGATAATTGTCGACCAGATTCGCGACCGAGGCCGAAATCATGTCGAGGAACGGCGCCGGATAGATGCCCATCCACAACACCAGTACGATCAGCGGTGCAAAGATCACTATTTCGCGCGGGTTCAGATCGAGGATCGATTTCAATTCTTCCTTGGTCAACTCGCCGAAGATGACGCGGCGATAGAGATACAGCATGTAGGCGGCACCCAGCACCATGCCCGATGCGATCAGGAACGCGACCCAGGTGTTGACCTCGAACGCGCCCAGCATGATCAGGAATTCGCCGACGAAGCCGCTGGTCCCGGGCAGACCGACCGACGCCAGCATGAACAGCATGAAGACGGCGGCGTAGCACGGCATGCGGTGCACCAGCCCGCCATAGCGTGCGATATCGCGCGAGTGTATCCGGTCGTAGACGACGCCGACGCAAAGGAACAGAGCAGATGATACGAAGCCGTGACTCAGCATCTGGATGATCGCGCCCTCGACGGACTGCTGATTGGCGGCAAAGATACCAACGGTGACGAAGCCCATATGCGCCACCGACGAATAGGCGATGAGTTTCTTCATGTCTTCCTGCGCCAGCGCGACCAGCGAGGTGTAGATCACCGCGATGACACTCAAGGTAAAGATGAACGGCGTGAAGAATTCGGATGCGATCGGCAGCATAGGCAGCGAGAAACGCAGGAAACCGTACGCGCCCATCTTCAACAGCACGCCGGCCAGGATCACAGAGCCGGCCGTTGGCGCCTCGACATGGGCGTCCGGCAGCCAGGTGTGCACCGGCCACATCGGCACCTTCACGGCGAAGGACGCGAAGAAGGCAAGCCACAGCCAGGTCTGCAGGCCCGGATCGAACTTGAACCGCATCAGCTCCGGAATATCGGTCGTGTCGGCGACGATATACATGGTGATGATCGCCAGCAGCATCAGCACCGAGCCAAGCAGCGAGTAGAGGAAGAACTTGAACGCCGCGTAAACCCGTCGCGGGCCGCCCCAGACACCGATGATCAGGAACATCGGGATCAGCACGGCCTCGAAGAAAAAGTAAAAGACCACGAAGTCGAGCGCGGCGAACATGCCGACCATCATCGTCTCGAGGACGAGGAAGGCGATCATGTACTCCTTGACCCGCTCCTGAATCGCGGTCCAGCTCGCCAGGATGCAGATCGGCGTCAACAGGGTCGACAGCAGGACGAAGAAGACGGAAATGCCGTCGACGCCGAGCCTATAGGAAATCTTGAAGGCTGGAATCCAGTCATGCTCCTCGAGGAACTGGAATTCCGCGGTGCCGATTTCGAAATTGAACCACAAGACGAGCGACGCGAAAAACGTCACCAGCGAGACCCAGAATGCCCCCCAGCGGGAGTTGCGCGCGACGTCTTCGGGCGCGCCGCGCACGAACAGCATAATCATGATCGCGCCGGCGAGCGGCAGGAAGGTGACGAAGGACAGAAGCGGGAAATCGGTCATCGCGTCAGCCGTTCACGAAGAAGTAGAAGGTGACCAGGACGACGACGCCGATCAGCATGGCAAAGGCGTAGTGATAGAGATAGCCGCTCTGCAGCGCGCTCGCACGGCGCGCGATGTGTAACGTCGTTGCCGCGATGCCGTCCGGCCCGACCCCGTCGATCAAGGCGCCGTCGCCGGCCTTCCAGAACCCTCGGCCGAAATAGAACGCGGGGCGGACGAAAATTTTGTCGTAGATCTCGTCGAAATACCACTTGTTGAAGGACAGCAGATAAGCCGGCCGCAATTTCCCGGCCCAGACCGCCGGCAGGTCCGTGCGAACCATGTACATGTAATAGGCAAGGCCGACTCCGCCTGCGATCATCAACAGCGGCAGCCCCTTGACCCACCAGGGAACGTCATGTGCATCTGCCAGCGCGCTGTGCTCCGGCAGAATTGCGATAGAATCGCCCCAGAATTCCGCGAGTCCTTCGCCAACGAACAGTTGGTAGCCCAGTGCGCCCGAGAGAATGGCACCCGCTGCCAACAGAAACAGCGGCCAAATCATGACGCGAGGCGACTCGTGCACATGGGCCAGGGTCTTCTCGTCGCAACGCGGCGCGCCGTGGAAGGTCATGAATAGAAGACGCCAGGAATAGAACGCCGTCATGAAGGCGGCGGCGATACCGAGCCAGAACGCGAAAGCGCCGACCCCGCTATGGGCGGCAAATGCCGACTCGAGTATCACGTCCTTGGAAAAGAAACCGGCAAATCCGATCGCTGGAAACCCGAAAACGCTGGGAATACCAACGCCTGCAAGGGCCAGGCTGCCGATCCACATCAAGCCGTAGGTCACGGGAATCAGCTTCCATAAGCCGCCCATCTTGCGCATGTCCTGCTCGTCCGACATGGCGTGGATCACGGAACCGGAACCAAGGAACAGCAGCGCCTTGAAGAAGGCATGCGTCATCAGGTGGAAGATCGCCGCCGGATAGGCCGACACGCCCACGGCGAAGAACATGTAGCCGAGCTGCGAGCAGGTCGAATAGGCGATCACGCGCTTGATATCGTTCTGCGTCAGTCCGATCGTCGCGGTCACGAACGCCGTCGTCGCACCGACGATGGTAACGACCATGAGCGCGGTTTCCGATTGCTCGAACAGCGGCGACAAGCGGACCACCATGAAGACGCCGGCGGTCACCATGGTCGCGGCATGAATCAGGGCGGAAACCGGGGTCGGGCCTTCCATGGCGTCTGGCAGCCAGGTGTGCAGGCCGATCTGCGCCGACTTGCCCATGGCGCCGATGAACAACAGTATGGAGATAACGGTCAGCGCGTGGAATTCGATGTCGAGGAAGACGAGTGTCGCATCCGCTTTGCCCGAAACGGCCGCGAAGATCGCATCGAGCTGCACGGTGTCGAAC
>JAKZTB010000252.1:0-19188 GCA_047517345.1 Alphaproteobacteria bacterium | reverse complement strand
TCCTCGACGACACCGAGGCCATCATCGACGCCTGTTGCCAAGCATGGATCGACCTCATCGCAGAACCGGATCGTATGCGAACCCTCTGCGCCTATCCATGGATCATGAAGGTGATTTCATAGGCTCACTGGTATTAGCCGGCAATGCCCGTTAGACGTTCGTTACATGAGAGTGTTAACGTCGCTGAACTGTCACAAAAATTGCTTCCAACGGGAGGAGAGGACCATGGCGGACCCCATCATCTACGGACCGGCTTTCAGCACCTACACCCGTAGCGTGCTTCTCGCGCTTGAGGAGAAAGGCGCATCCTATCAGCTTGAAGAGGTCAATATTCTGGAAGGCGCGCACCAGACCCCGGAGCACTTGGCGCGGCATCCCTTCGCCAAAGTTCCGGCATTCGAACATGACGGTTTCACGCTGTATGAAACCGTGTCGATGCTGATCTATGTGGACGAAACCTTCGTTGGACCATCGCTCCAGCCGTCAACCCCGCAGGAACGCGCCCGCATGGCGCAGGTGCTGGGGGTCGCGAACGCGTACGCTTACGCTGCGTGCATCGGCGCCTGTTTCATCCAGCGCGCGGTAATGCCAATGATCGGCGCCGAAACGGACGAGGCGGCGATCGCGGAAGCGCTGCCCCAAGCGAAAACAGCAGTCGAGGCGCTCGACTCTCTGATCGGCGGCAACGAATTTTTCGCCGGCGGTGCGGTAAGTCTGGCAGACCTGCATGTGGCGCCGATCTATGACTACTTCTCGCAGATTCCGGAAGGCGAGGCCGCGTTGAGCGGTACGGCCAACTTGCGGCGTTGGTGGGACGGCATCAGCCAACGCGAAAGCGTACAGAAAACCAAACCGGCGCTCGGGTGAGCTAGGTTTCAAGGCGCGCGAGCTGAGCCGCGTGCGCCGGCGCGCGCGGCCGCTCAGTTGCCTTTGAAAACGCGCTCGGTTTTCTCACGGTACGACCTGATCGCCGCCGCCGCATCTTCGGTGCTGCTGGCGAGCAGGTGCTGATCGAAATCCATGTGCATGATCGAGCGGTCGAGCGCGCCGCAGATGGCGTTGACGCTGCGCTTGATCATCTGGGCGGCGATCGGCGGCTGCGCGGCGTAGCGTTCGGCCCATTCCATCGCCCGGCCCATGACCTGGTCTTTCGCGACCATGTCGTCGAGCACGCCCCAATCGCGCAGAGTCGGACCGTGAATATGCTCGCCGCTGATGACCATGCGTTTTGCCCGCGCCGCGCCCATGAGACGCACGCAGAGCGGTAGGGCCTGCCACATCAGCGGCACGCCGATGAGGATCTCGGGGAAAGACATGAAGCAGTCCTCCGCCCCGATGCGGAAGTCCATCGCGGCGGCGATGCAAGCGCCGCCGCCCATCGCCGCCCCCGTCCAGGCGCCGATGGTGATTTGGTCCATGTCGAGAATCGCCTGGATGCAGCGCTGTCCGATGCGCCGCTTCTGGCGCATCACCGATAGCAGGTCGCCTTCCGCTTGGCGTTCGTTCAGGTCCGCGCCGGAGGTGAAGTGTTTGCCGGCCCCGACGAAGACGACGACGCGCGCCACCGGATCATCACGGAAACTGAGCGCGGCATGCTCGATCTCCGCGATGTGCCGGGCGTTCAGCGCGTTTGCCGCCTCCGGCCGGTTGAAGATCACCGTCGCGATCTCGCCGCCGCGGTCGATTTTGATGTGTCGATAATCCATCCTGCACGATTCCCTGAGTCACTTTCGACCGAAGGATACATGCTGCGCCGTCGTGAGCGAAGTTTCCAACCCGGCGAAACTTGGGTACTGTTTTACGATCCCGACGATGTGGAGCGGCGCTATGCACGACGCGATACCCAATACCAAACCGGTGCTGGAGTGGCCGGAGGCCGGAAACAGCCGGGTCCCCTACCGCGCCTTCGCGGACCCAGCGGTGCATGCGGCCGAGCAACAGCGAATTTTCCAGGGAAAGACCTGGCAACTGTTGTGCCTCGCCAACGAGGTCCCCGAGGCAAGCGACTATAAGACCACCTTCGTCGGCGAAACCCCGGTCATCGTCGCGCGCGGGGAAGATGGCGCGGTAAACGCCTTCGAAAACCGCTGCGTGCACAAGGGCGCGCTGGTCTGCCTGAAGAACCGCGGCAACGCGAAGACGCTGACCTGTGCCTATCACAATTGGGTCTACGGCTTGAAAGGCGAGCTGATCAGCGCGGCGTTCGCCAAAGGCGTCAAGGGCCGCGGCGGCATGCCGGATGATTTCGACGCCAAAAACCATCGGATGCGGCCCCTGCGGACGGCGGAGCTGTGTGGACTGGTCTTCGCAACCTTCTCGGATGAAACGCCACCGTTGGAGGAATTCATCGGACCGGAAATCCTTCAGCGCATGCAACGCGTGCTCAACCGGCCTCTCAGAATTCTCGGCTATCACACTCAAATTCTTAACAATAACTGGAAACTGTACGTCGAGAACGTGAAGGACACCTATCACGCCGGACTGCTGCATCTCTTCTTCGCCACCTTCAGGCTGAACCGTCTGGCGTCCGAAGGCGGCGTCGTTATCGACCCGACAGGCGGCAACCATGCAAGCTATTCGAAGCGGCGAACCATTCACGCTAACGCGGAATACGACGAGTCGAAGCTGCGCGCGAGCCGTGACGACTACCGGCTCGCCGACCCCACCCTGCTCGACGCTTTTGACGAGTTCGGCGACGGCATCAACATACAAATTCTATCCGTCTTCCCGAACTTCATCCTGCAACAGGCCGAGAACAGTATTGCCGTGCGCCAGGTGCTCCCCAAGGGCATCGACAAGACCGAGTTGAACTGGACCGTGCTGGGCTTCGCCGACGACGACGCGCGGACCACCAAGATGCGTCTCAAACAGGCCAATTTGATCGGTCCGGCAGGATACATCTCGATGGAGGACGGTGCGGTCGGCGCCTTTGTCCAACGGGGGATCCCGGGCGCCCTCGACGAAACCTCGATTATCGAGATGGGCGGGCGCGAGCATGTCAGCCAGGACACGCGAACGACCGAAGCCTCGGTGCGCGGGTTCTGGGCCGCCTACCGCGCTCATATGGGGCTGTAGCAGAAGTGGACATCGAGCGGCAGTTCAAAGTGCAGGACCTGCTGGCGCGCTACGCCGACAGCCTGGACAGCGGCCGTTTTGAGGAATGGCCGGAATATTTCACCGAAGACTGTATTTACAAGATCATCTCTGCGGAGAATTACGAGCAGGGCCTACCGCTCGGCGTGATCGACTGCGATTCCCGGGACATGCTCCGCGACCGGATCACGGCGCTGCGCGAGGCGAACATCTACGAGGATCACCGCTACCGCCACATCCTGTCGACAACCCTGATCAAAGATGTGAAAGGCGACGAATTTTTTTCGGAGACCGGTTATCAGGTCACCCGGATCATGCGCGACGGCGCGACGATGCTGTTCAGCACGGGCTGCTATCGGGACCGCATCGTCGACGATGGCGGAGACCTCCGATTCACCGAAAAACTCGTCGTTTTTGACAGCCGCGGGATCGATACGCTGCTCGTTATTCCGCTGTAGCGGTTACTTCTTGCCGATAAGGACAGTTGCCCCGTCGGCGCCGGTCTGTTCCGCATGCAGCGTGCCGGCGTCGACCTTGCAGGTCTCGCCCGACCTATGGGTCGTCGAACCGGACTCTCTGACGACGGTGAATTCACCTCGCACGACCATCGCGTAGGCGGAAAAATCATGGGTGTGCATATCCATCTTCAGATTGGGCTCGAATTCCAGCGGCGCGGCTTCGCCATAGCCTTCGGCAAGGCACTGCTGCCTGAATTGGGCTTCGTCCATGTCTTCCTCCCGCCAATGACACCAGTCCGAAGTCTACAGCGATTTTCCCGATTTAGGGAAACTCTGTACAAGACTTTCGGTCACCGACTTGCCTTCGTCCGACCCGGTTGTTCATACTGACGCGCATATTGTAACGACTTTGATCGTTCCGCGAAGCAGGAGTGCCCCATGGCCCCTACCGTCACACCGCACGAAGGCCGATCGCTCGGCGCGACCATAACGGACATCGACCTCACCGATCTTGACGAGGCCACCTGGCGGTGCGTCGAGGACGCGTTCCTTGTATATGCGGCATTGGTATTTCCAGCACAGCATTTAAGCGAGGAAGCACAGGTCGCGTTCGGCGGCCGTTTCGGCGATATTGAAATCCTGCGCGAGGGATTGAAGGCCGTGCGGATAACCAATGAGCGTCCGGACGGAACTACGATGAAACCGGACGAATTCCGCTTCAAGAGTCTGCGCGGCAACGAAGGCTGGCACCTGGACAGCACTTATATGCCGCTCGCCGCGAAGGCCGGACTGCTTTCCGCGATCACCGTACCCCCGGAAGGCGGCGAGACGGAGCTCGCCGACATGCGCGCCGGATACGATGCGCTCGACAATGTCATGAAGGCGCGTATCGAAGACCTTTCGGCCTATCACTCGCTCTACGCGTCACAGGCCAAAATCGGCTATGTCGTTGAGACTGGGTCGGGGTACGGCTATCACGACAAAGGTGCGCCACTGCGACCACTGGTGAAGATCCATCCGGTAACGGGCCGAAAAGTGCTCTGCATCGGCCGGCACGCCTATCGCATCCCGGGAATGGAAGATGCTGACGCGCAAGCACTTCTCGACGAACTGCTCGATTTCGCCGCGCAACCGCTACGGGTTTATACGCACAATTGGACAGTGGGCGATCTGCTGATTTGGGACAACCGTTGCGTCCTGCACCGGGCGCGGCCCTACGACTTCAACGAGACCCGAATACTGCAGGGGACCCGCATCGCCGGCGACCCGGGAAGCGAACTCGCCTCTACGGGCCAGGACGAACGAGCCACCGGGTTCCAGCCGTCGTCGGTGAACCGCTAGAAATACGTTCTTTAAGCCTCGCCGAGTTCGTGCTCGGCCAGCAGCACCGCCCATTGCGCGCCGTGCATATCGCGGTCCAACCGGTGACCTTGCACCACCGGACGCGGCAGGCTGAATTTCACGACATGAAGGTCCGCGATGTCGAACCGCTTGACCTCCTGCGTCGGTCGATCGAAAAGGCGCGCCACCATATCGGTCGCCAGCTGTCCCGTGACTTTTTCGAAGGTCTCCGCGTTGCCGCAGAAAACATCGATCGTCACCCAGAACGGTCCGGCGTTTTTCGAACGGACCTTGAGGACCGTATCGCCAAGTCTAGGCATAGCCGGCCTCGGTGACCATCAGGCTGAAACCGTCCATCGGGTCTTCGAGAACCATCACGTGATTCAGGCAGAACTCGTACAACGGCCCCCGGTCGGTATGCGCCGGCGAGAACGGAAAGGCGAAAGTCGGCAGTTCCTCGTCGCGCGTCAACGGATAGTGCAAAACGTAGGGGTTGATCAGCTTGGCGATCTCGCTTGCGGTCTCCGCATCGGACGCGGTGATGATACCCAACACGCCGACTTCCGATGGCGCGGACGCTTTGCGTTCGAGCGCACCGAGCGCCGCATCCTGGCCGATCAGGCGAAATTCCAGATCGTAGTCTGTCGTCGCCAGCCCCATGCGTACTTCGATCTGCTTCGCAACGAACGCACTCAGCCTATCGACCCATGCCGAAGCGTTCGCGACATAGCGTTCGTCGCGCAGGATCGCCAAAATCGTCGTCTGATAGCCGCCGATTTGCGCGCCTTCGAGCTTGACCGTATAGTGGTTCGACGGCACCCACTCCGATCCTGTCACCCGTACGCGCCTGTCATCGAGCGCTTCGTAGCGCGCACCGGTCACATCGAGATGTCCGCCCGGTTCGTACAGTACGAACGGGTCGGCGTTTTCGTACAGCATATGTGCGGACACGGAATGGGGCGTGCAGCGGGCGCCCTCGCCCAACGGCTCGACCGTGAAACCTTCGGAATCGACATCGAGCTGGATCACCCCGCTGGTCGGGTCGGTGCTGCACAGCGCACCGCATTCCGCGATCTTCGCGCCATGCCAGGCCGCACCGGCATGCTCGCCGCGCTTCAACGGCAAGGCGGAAATGATCGCGGTATCGGTCGCGCGGCCGCACAGCACGATGTCAGCGCCGGTATCCAAAGCGGCGTTGATCTGCTCCGCCCCAGCAAGCGCCACGATGTTTTCGGTTTGATCGAGGCGTTCGCCGGAAATGTCCGGCGCCGGACTCAATGGCGCAATCCGGCCGTCTTGCAGCGCGGTCTTGACGCCCTCCGCGCGCTGGCTCGAATACAAAGCGGCAATCTTGACCTTCTGGCCGAGCTCTTCCGCCAGTTCGCGCGTTATCGACAGCATCCAGTCGACGGCGGAATCCGCGCCGCAGGTCCCACAAGTCCCGATCACCAGCGGCACGCCGGCTTCCTCGCGCGCGACCATGAGACGGCGCCATTCTTCCTTGGTCGCCGCGCGGGAATATTTCGATGTGCCCGTGCCCAAATAGTAGGGACCGCTATCGGTCGAACCGCCATCGACGCAGATAATGTCGGGCTTCGCGGCGATGCCGCGCGCGAAGGCTTCTTCGCTGAAACTGATACCCAACGCGCCGGTGGGAACGAGAATGCGTGTCGTCATGTCTGGCTCTTTGTTAAGATTCCCATCAGGGTATCGCCGAGGGAAGGCACGAGCAAGAAAGGCCAGGCTCCTAGCCGCGCGGCTTGTCCGGCCAGAAACGCACGCCGGGCCGGGCCAGGCCGCCGGACAACGCGATGGGCGTCCCGTCCGCGCGCCAGCAAGCCGCGCCGGTCAGTTTTCCATCGTCACCGAAGGCAACCGCATTCATGCCGCCGCCGACATGGGGCACGACTTCGATCTCGTGGCCTTTCGCCGCGAGTCCGTCGCGGACGTTCTGCGGGATACCGCTTTCCAACTCGACCGGCCCGCCCTGCGTCCACAACCGCGGCGCTTCGACCGCCTCTTGCACGCTCATGCCATGGTCGATCACGGCGATCAGCGCCTGCATCGCCGACGGGAAAATCCGCAACCCGCCCGGCAGGCCCAATGCCACGACAGGCTTGCCGTCCTTCAAGGCCATGACCGGCGCCATGGAAGACGTAACACGTTTACCGGGCGCTATCGAAAGGGCGTGTCCCGGATGCGGGTCGAATACGTAGATGTAGTTGTTGGGAATGATGCCCGTACCGGGCACGACGATGCGCGCGCCGAAGGTACTGTTGATCGTCTGCGTCATGGTCACGATGTTGCCTTCGCTGTCTGCCACGGTGGCATGCGTCGTGTTCGACGATTCCGGCAAGGCGACGCGACACCGGCGTTCCATGATTTTGCGCGTGCCGTATCGATCTCAGGCCGCCGTTCCTCCGCATATGCCTTCGAGAGCAGCCGTTCCACCGGCACATCGACGAAAGCCGGGTCCGCCGTCGCGGCCTTGCGATCGGCGAAGGCGATCTTCAGTACTTCGGCCAACAGATGCAGGTTTTCCGTCGACCCGAAACCCAGCCCGCCGACATCGAAGCCTTCCAACAGGTTCAGCATCTGGACGATATGAATGCCGCCGAGGATGGCGGCGGTGGACCAACGAATTCGTAACCGCGATAGGTGCCGTGCACCGCGTCGCGCTCGATCGTCGCGTAATCTTCGAAATCCGCCATCGACAGCAGCCCGCCGGCGCGCTGGAAATAGCCGGCGACCGTGCGGCCCAACTCGCCGCCATAGAAAACATTCGATCCCCCTTGCGCGATAGCCTTCAACGTTTCGGCATAGTCGCCCATGACCAATCGAGAACCGGCCGCTAGCGGTGCGTCGTCTGGTAAAATTATCTTCGATATCTCAGCGTCTTGCGAGAGGTCCGCCACGGCATCGGTGATGCATTCGTTGAGATAGGGTGTGACCTTAAAGCCCCGGTTCGCGTGCGCGATCGCGGGCGCCATCGCGTCCGCCAGCGACACGGTTCCGAACCGCTCAAGAATCTCGCACCACGCCTTCAGGTTTCCAGGCGCGGCGACGGCCTTCGGCCCGACCGCATTCTCCCGCCCTTCGGTCTCCAGATAGTCGGGCAAGCTGTCGGAGATCGGCGTGAAGACATCGGCCGTCGATGCCAGCGGCGCGCGGACCTGTCCATCAATTACGGTATGGCGCCCGTCGCCAAAGCGAATATGCGCCATACCGCCGCCGACGATGCCGACCATCATCGGCTCGACGACAGTCAGCGTGAAGAAGGCGGCGATGGCCGAATCGAAAGCGTTCCCGCCGCCTGCCAGCATCTCCGCGCCCGCCGCGGACGCCAGAGGATGGTTCGTCACCACCATGCCGCGCGTACCAACAGCCGGCTGTTTCTCGCAATCGAACAAGGTCGACGCCCGGTCACGCCAATTGAAATTGGTCATTGATCGCTCTCAGGTTTCTTGGAGATGAGCTGTTCGTGATCTAATTTTGGCTCACGCCGCCGCCCGCGCCGCTTCGAGCTTCTCCCGCAATTCCGGCGCCAGATGTTTCAACGCCTGGGCGACGAAATCGATCCCGACCGACTCCGACCAGGCTTCCATCAGCCGGCGCGTCACCGGACCGACCTTGCCATCGCCGATCGGTAATCCGTTCAAGCTGATGATCGGCAGGATGCCGAAACTGTTCGTGGTCAGAAAAGCTTCTTCGGCGTTATAGACATCGTAGGGCGTATAGGTCCCCTCGTCGGAACCGATCTGCATATTCGACGCCAACTGACCGATGAAATCCATGTCGGCGCCGCTCAGGACCAGCCGCGTGTCCGGCACCTTGATCCGTCCACCGGACACGAACAAGAAGTTGGAGCCGCTGCCCTCCGTGATGTTGCCCTCGAGATCGAGCATCACGGCAAAGGCGTCGGGGTTATTCGCACGCGCCTCCATTTCGGCGACTAAGTGGTTCATCTTGTTCGAGATCTTGGCCTTCGGCGAAACGCATTCCGGTGGCGTCCGCCGCGTCGCCGGCGTGATTGCCGGTGCGCCGTGGACATAGAACTCGGCAAATCCGTCGAACCTGATGAGGCGACAGAAAATCGCAACAGTTCCCGCCGGCGTGCGGCCGTCGGTAATATCCATGGAACCGCGCGAGACGTAGTAGTTGATGGTAATCTCTTCGTCGGGTTCCAGCAGCGCCAAATTCGCTTTGAGCACCTCCTCCGTCGCCTTCGCCAATTCTTCCTTCGTGATGCCCGGATTGATGCGCGTGTATTGCAGGCTGCGGAAGAAGCGGTCGATGCGGAAAGGCACCTGAAACGGTTTCCCATCATATGTGCGAATGGAATCGTAAACCGCGTCGCCCCACTGCACGCCACGATCGGTCAGCGGCAACACCGCGTCCTTGCCCTTTACCAACGTACCGTTCAAATACGCCCAAAGTTCGCTCTCTGCCATTTTGTTGCTCCTTCCCTAAAACCTCAGCACGGCTGATGGTGAATTCATCGATCGGCAATACTCGCAAATCAGCCGAAGATTACAATGTTTGGAAGCGTGCCGTGTCAGCTCAAGACGATGTTCGCCTTCTGCGTCGCCGCCGTCCTATACTTTCGTTTGGAAAGCAACCGCATACGGACACGATGCCATGAACGAGCTCGGTCGCCTCGAACTCATCCGCGAATCTCTGGTCGCTGTCGTGAACGAGATGCGCGCCAATGTGATCCACAGTTCGTACTCCTCGATCATCTATGAGGGACACGATTTCTCTTGCGCCCTGGTCACCGCCGATGGCCGGCTCATCGCGCAAGGCGAAGCCGACAACCCGATCCATATTTTTGCCGTGCCCTATTCGACGGCCGAAGTGGTGAAGACCTTCGCCGACGACATTCACGAAGGCGATATCTTCCTGCACAACGATCCCTATACAGGCGGCACACATCTCAACGACATCCTGATGCTCTATCCGGTCTTCCACGATGGAAAGTTAGCGATGTTCACCGCGACGCGCTGTCACTGGGGCGATGTCGGCGGTATGACGCCGGGGTCGCTGTCCGGCCAGGTCAAGGAAATCTACCAGGAAGGCATGCGTATCGAGCCGACGCGGATCTGCGAACGCGGCCGCATGAACGAAGCCTTTCTCGACCTGCTGATCAACAACATGCGGATCGGCCATGAGCGCCGCGGCGATTTCAATACTATGCTCGGCACGTCCCGCAAGGCGGCGGAACAGATCGAACGCCTGTTCGCGCGGTTCGGCGGCGGCGCTTTCCTCGACGCGGTCGAAGAGCTGATCGCCCGATCAGAAGCCGTAGTCCGGCAGCGCCTTTTGATGATCCCCGATGGCACCTACCATGCCGAAGGATACCTCGACAGCGACGGCCATAGCCCGGAACCTCTGCTCGGCAGGTTACACCTCACGATCGACGGTGACCGGCTGATCGCCGATTTCTCCGGCAGCAGCCCGCAGACGATGGGAGCGACGAATGTCGGCCCGGCCATGGCGCTGAACGCGGTTGCAAGCGTGGTGAAGTCCTACCTCGACCCAGAGACGCCAGTGAACCACGGGTCGTTCAACCCTATCGAGATCATCAACCCGACCGGCAGCTTCCTCAATGCGACTCTACCGGCGCCCTGCGGCGGTATGGGCGAGTGCCGCGCCATCATGGTCGCTCTTATGGTCTCCGCCCTGGGTCGAGCGCTGCCGGAAAAACTTGTCGGCGACCTGAAAGGCGGCGCAAATCATGTTTACATGTCTGGCCCGCAACCGGGGGAGGACGGCGACAGGGCCGGCATCTTCCTGCTGTACGAATACCCGGCGGGCGGCACCGGCGCGACCGCAGGGGCGGACGGCAATCACGTCGTCCGCGCCTTTCCGGAAGGCGATTTTAACGTGGTTCAGGCCGCCGAAATTGCCGAGATGCAATGTCCCATCCGCATCGAACAGTACGGCCTGCGCGAGGATTCATGCGGCGACGGCAAGTTTCGGGGCGGTTGCGGTATGCGCCGCGACATCCGCATCCTGAGCGACGGCGCCAGCCTTTCCGTGTTGGGCGATCACGCGATTATTCCACCTTTCGGTGTCGCCGGAGCGCATGGCGGAGCCGCTAACCGGTTCGTCGTAATCCGCGACGGCGAAATCGTCCAACCTTCCCCCGTGCCGGGCAAGGTCGGCGGATTTCCGCTCCGCAAGGGCGACATCGTTCGCGTAGAATCGTCTGGCGGCGGTGGATATGGCGATCCGCTCGACCGCGATCCCGAACTGGTAGGAAGAGACGTGTCGCTCGGCTACATAGGCGAGGCCCGTGCACGGAAACGTTACGGGGTCGTACTTGGCAGCGACGGCGTCGTCGATGCAGGCGCGACCTTGGCCGAACGGGAACGCGTGCGGGTGGCGCGCTTGATGCTTCCTATCGAACTCGCAAACGAAGACGAGCGTGACGGAACGCGTCGTCGTTTCACGCTTTCGCCGGCTATCGCCGAGCAAGCGGGTATCGGTGAAGGCGATCTGGTCGAACTCAGCAACCAGTCCGGCGCGGCGGCACTGCGCGGCTGGGCGCATATCGGCGACGCTGACGATTGCCTTCGGCTCGGCCCACATGGGATCGCGGCGCTCGGCGCAGCGCCGGGCGATTCGGTCGAATTGCGCGCATTGACCGCCACCGGCTCATGAGCAACGCGCGCTACCTCATCGGTGTCGATGTCGGCGGCACCTTCACGGACCTACTCGCCTATGACGGCACCCGTGGTCGGCTGCTTTCCGCCAAGGTGCCGTCCATGCCCGGCGAACAGTGGCGCGGCGTGCTCGACGCGCTGAAGGAACTCGAAATCGATTTCGACCTGATTCGGGCCTTCGTACACGGCACGACGATCGCCACGAACGCGCTCCTGCAACGCCGCGGCGCGAAGACCGCCTTGGTGACGACAAAAGGATTCCGAGACGTCCTTGAGATCGGCAAGGGCAGACGTCTAACCGGCGGCCTCTTCGACGCCACCTGGCAGCGGCCCGCGCCGCTGGTGCCACGCAACCTACGTTACGAGGTTTCGGAGCGAACCGACTTCAACGGAGAGATCCTGACCGATGTCGCCCCTTCGGATCTCGAATCGGTGGCCGCCGCTCTTCGCGACCAAACCGTGGAAACCGTTGCCGTCGCGTTCGTCAACAGCTACCGCAACCCGGCGAACGAGGCTGCGGCTGCGGCCGCCCTACGGGACAGCCTCGCGGATATACCGGTTACTGAATCCGCCGTGCTGATTCCCGAACGAGGCGAGTTCGAGCGCGCCTCTACGGCCGTTCTCAATGCTTATCTTACGCCGGTAATGGGCGAATACCTCGCCATGCTGGCGCAGGAATTGTCCGGCCAGGGGATTGCGGCACCGGTCAGCATCATGGGTTCGAACGGGGGCGCCATGACCTTGGACATCGCGGCGCAACGCTGCGCGAGTACATTTCTATCCGGTCCGGTCGGCGGAGTCAGCGGTGCAGTTCGTGTCGCCGAGATGGCGGGCACACGCGATATCATCACCTTCGACATGGGCGGTACCAGCACCGACGTCGCTCTCGTGCACGACCTGACGCCGCGCATGTCGCACGACAATCAGATCGACGCCTACCCGCTGCGCATGCCGCAGCTCGACATCCACACGATCGGTGCGGGCGGCGGTTCGATCATCTGGGTCGGACCGGACGGCACCTTGCAGATCGGGCCGCAGAGCGCGGGAGCGCTACCCGGACCCGCCTGCTATGGGCGCGGCGGGACGGAGCCGACGATCTCCGACGCCAATCTGTTGCTCGGCCGGCTCGCGAACGACCGCCCTCTCGCCGGCGGACTTCTGCTCGACTCTGCCGCCGCCGAAGCCGCATTCAAACCGGTCGCCGAACGGCTCGGCACGGAGGAACTGGTCGCCCTCGCCGACGGCGCGCTCGCCGTGGCGGTTGCGAGGATGGCGGGTGCGGTGCGCGAAGTCTCCGTCCACCGGGGCTTCGATCCGAGCGACTTCACGTTGGTCGGATTCGGCGGCGCGGGTCCGATGCATGGATTCCTGGTTGCGGAGGAACTCGGCATGACGGAAGTCTTGATTCCGCGCTTCCCAGGCCATCTTTCGGCGTTGGGCCAGATGATGGCCGATCTGCGGCGCGATCTCGTCAAGGCCTGGGGTGGGCGGCTTTCGCAACTGCGGCCCGATAAACTCCGTCGCGAAGCCGACTCGCTTCGGACGGAAGGCGCCGGGTTGTTGATCGCAGACGGCATCGCGGCGGAGCGCCACCGGCACGAATTCACGATCGATATGCGCTACGCCGGACAATCCTTCACGCTGGCGATCCCGTGGAATCCCGAAGACACGGATTTTGCGCCGCTGCGGCAGGCCTTCGACGAGCGGCACGAAGAAACCTTCGGCTACGCGGACCTCGAAAACGACGCCGAGATCGTCAACATCCGTCTGGTATCGACGGGCACGGTCGACAAACCGGCACTGGATTTCGCCCCAAATGACGGAGGCGTCACGCGCATCGGCGAAAGGCCGGTTTGGTTCGGCGAGTGGACGCAGACAACGATTTTCGACCGCGCTTGTCTGCCGATCGGTTTCGCGTTCGATGGTCCGGCCATTGTCGAAGAGGCGGGGGGAACCACGATTGCCCCGCCCGGCTGGACGGTCCAGGTTGACGATAGCGGCGGCTTGTATTGCACGTTTGGAGACGAGCATGACTCTGATCATCGAACATGACGGCCCGGGCGCGAAGTGCTTTTCTTCCGGCAAAAGGCGCGGCGCCGGCTTCGAATTCACTTAAAATTAGGTGCCTCGTGAAAATTCTGATCTGCGGCGGCGGTGTCATCGGCACCTCGATCGCCTATTTCCTGAGCCGGCGCAATGTCGAAGCGGTGGTCGTCGAGCGCACCGGCATCGCCAACGCGGCGTCCGGCAAGTCCGGCGGATTCCTCGCGCTCGACTGGTGCGACGGTTCGCCTTTGGCGCCGCTGGCGCGGCGCAGTTTCGACCTGCACGCCGAATTGGCGGTCAGCCTGGAGCGCGGCTGGGGTTACCGCCGGGTCGAAACCTTGAGCGTCGTCACCAGCACGCACCAAGACGTCAGCCAATACCGGAAACGACCCTCGCCGGTTTGGCTCGGCAGCGACAGCGCGGTGCACGGACAGATCGGGACGCCGGACACGACAGCGCAGTTGCACCCCGCTTCGTTCACCAACGCGATGATGGCTGCGGCATCCGAGAACGGCGCGACCTTGATCGAAGGATGCGTCGACGGGATCGTCTTCTCGCCGGACGGAACCTGTGCAACCGGCGCGATCGTCGACGGCGCGGAATTGACGGCAGATGCCGTCGTGATCGCCATGGGCCCGTGGTCGCTGCTGGCCTGCCGCTGGCTGCCCCTGCCCGCGATCCATGGCCTCAAGGGTCACAGCCTGGTCTTCGACTACGAACCGTCGCCGGAATCGCTGTTCGTCGAACTCGAATGGAAGACCGGCATGATGACCCAGTCCGAGATCAATCCGCGGCCGGACGGCACCACCTATGTCTGCGGCCTGACGGGCGACGATCCACTACCGGTCGATCCGGCAGATGTGCTCCCGGAGCCGGGCGCCAGCGAAACGCTCCGCCAGATGACGGCGCGTATCTCCCCCGACCTGGGCGCGGCAAAAATTCTCGCGGAGCAGGCGTGCTACCGTCCGGTCACGCAAGACGGTCTGCCGTTGATCGGTCCGGTACCGGGCATCGCCGGCGCGTATGTCGCGACCGGGCACAGCGTCTGGGGCATGCTCAACGCGCCAGCAACCGCCGAGGCGATGGCCGCGTTGATAACGGGCGATGACACCAATATCGACCTCCGTCCTTTCGACCCCAGCCGGATGGCCGCGCTCGAACCGGGCGCAATCCGCATCTGATTGCCTCGACCGGGCGCATATCGGACAATCAGGTTCCAGAACAATTGGGAGGATGAGGGATGGCTGGCGATGGACGGCTTGCAGGGAAGGTAGCGCTGATAACGGGCGGCGCGTCGGGGATCGGGGCCGCAACCGCGCGGCTTTATGCGCGCGAGGGGGCCTGCGTCGCGATTGCCGACATCAACGACAATCTCGGCCATGAGGTCGCGAAGGAAAGCGGCGACGGTCTCTATATCCGACTGGACACGACGGACGAGGCGCAATGGACCGACGCGGTCCAACAGACGCTCGACCGGTTCGGCCGCCTCGACGTGCTGGTCAACGCGGCCGGCGTCTCCGGCCGGATTCCCGGCACGAAAGTGGCGCCGATTATCGAGAATCAGGACCTTGAGAACTGGAACATGGTGATGAACGTTAATTCGACCGGCATCTTCCTCGGCATGAAGCACGTCATTCCGGCGATGAAGGACATCGGCGGCGGCTCGATCATCAATATCTCGTCGATCTACGGGCTGGTCGGCTCGCCGCACAACGTCGCCTACCACGCCTCGAAAGGGTCGGTACGGCTCAGCACCAAATCGGCGGCGATGCAATATGCCAGCGAGAACATCCGCGTGAATTCGGTCCATCCGGGCTTCGTCACCTCGCCGATGACGCAGATGACGCACGACGATCCGGAACTAGCCAAACCTAGACTCGACAAGACGCCGATGGGCCGTTTCGGCGTACCGGAGGACATCGCCAACGGCTGCCTGTTCCTCGCGTCGGACGAGTCGAGCTGGATGACCGGCGCGGAACTCGTCATCGACGGCGGAATGACGGCGCAATAGCGCAACGCCTCAACAGCGGGAAATAATCTGTTCCGCAAAGGTTTTGAAATTATCCCGCGCCACGGCGACCGGCGGCAGCAGGAGGATTTCGGTCAGACCGCCTGCCTCCAAATCTCGAATCTGCGCCACGATCTCGTCCGGCTCACCGACCAAACCGCCGGAAGCGCGGATCAGTTCCGGCGTGATGAAGCGGCGCTCGCCCTCCGGCGTGAAGGCGCAGTGGCCGCGGTGCAATTGCTGGTGCCGACGGTCGAGCGGCATCTCGCTCTCGACATAGGCCTTGTAGGCGTCCCACGTCTCGCGGATTTTGGCCTGGATGAAGGCGTCGGTGCCGCGCTGCAGGTAGATCTCATACCAGAAATGCAGGCTCGACAGCACCGCCGAGCCGACCTCGTCGACGACCCGGTCGGACGTCAGTTTCTCGCCCGACTGCAGAACGCAGGCATAGGTCAGCACCGCCGACGGGAATTGGTCCGGAAGGGTCCGCCCGATTGCTTCGGCACCCTTCCGCATGCGGTCCATGTTGCGCCGGAATAAAGACACGGGCTCGTTGCCCGCGCCGATCCGCGCGTCGCCGTATGCGCCGGCAGCTGCCAGCGCCTTCGGGCCGTTCGCGGCGACGTAGATTTCGACCTTATCGTCGGTATTGATGCATTCGAGTTCGCGGTCGAGGAAGCGGATCGGCTGGCCGTCATGCTCGACCTCTTCGCCGTCTAGCAACCCGCGCAAGACCCGCAGATAACCGCGGAACTTGCTCGGCGGCATCGGGTTCTGCCCCATGATACGCATCGCGGTGTGCCCGGTGCCGATACCGAGGAAGGTGCGGCCCGGCGCCAGCTTGTTAATCGTGGCGATCGAATGCGCGGTAACGGGCGCGGCCCGCGTGCCGGCGATGGACACGCCGGTACCGAGCCGGATACGGCTGGTGTGGTGTGCGGCCAGCGCCAGGGTGGCATAGCAGTCCGACCAGATCATCTGCGAGTCGGGCGCCCACCCGCTGTCGTAGCCGAGCTCTTCCAGATAGGGAAAAATCTGCCAGTCGTCGATCTTGGTCGCCACTACGCCGCCGAATTTCATGTCCGATCCTTTCTCTACTTCACGAGGTAGAACGGATGCGGCTGGCCCGGCGTCTTGACGCGAACCGTGTAAACCGAAGTGTGGGCGGTCACAAACAGCGTGCATAGATCGTCGCCGCCGAACGCCATATTGATCGCCTGTTCGGGAAATTGAATCGTGCCAATATGCGTGCCGTCCGGCTCGACGACCCAGATGCCGCCCGGCCCGGTGCAGAACACCCGGCCCGCGCTGTCCACCTTCATGCCGTCCGGGAAGCCCGGTTCGTCGCCGCTGAAATCGGCGAAGATGCGGCGGCGGATATAATTGCCGTTCGCATCGATCTCAATGGCGTGGACATACCGGTTCGAGCGTGTATTGGCTATGTACAGGGTGCGTTTGTCCGGCGACAGGGCGAGGCCGTTGGGATACTCGACCGTCACGACAGCGGAAATGCTGTCGTCCGGCGGACCCGCGCGCCGGCCCACACGCCGTCCTCGCCCTCCGGTCCCGGCACTTCCCGTTCCGCGAAGGGCCGGCGCATCGACGGATCGGTGAAGTAGATACTGCCGTCGCTGTGGCAAATGACGTCGTTCGGCCGGTTGAAGCGCCCGCCCTCGAAACGGTCGACAAGCGTCGTGACCGTGCCGTCCAGCTCAGTGCGCGTGACGTTCCGCGCTTCCCCCTCGCAATGGATCAGCCGGCCCTTCAGATCGAAGGTCATGCCGTTGCCGCCGATCGTCTTGCGGATCATCTCCGGTTCCTCGCCGAGCCGCATCTTGTAAAGCGTGCCCGGCCGGATATCATTGAAATAGTAAAATCCGTCCGGATGCCACAACGGTCCCTCGGTGAAGACGAAACCGGTGGCCTGGCGCACCGCGTCGGAGGAGTCGAGGATATGGGGAAGATCGTTCATGGTCACGCCTTTCGCGTCGCCGGAGGGAAGCGGCGACAGGATAGACGATGGGCGGTCTTTCTGGAAAACCCTCTCAGCCGGATTTGCATCGCGCACAAAGCGATATGTAATATGGCGCCGACGGACGCAGGGAGACGGCGATGAGCAGAACGCTGACACAGCAAGAGTTGGACCGCTACGAGCGGGACGGCTACCTCGTGATAACCGATGAGGTACCGCAGGATCGCCTATCGGCGGTCATCGCGGAGACCGAGCGTATGTGCGCCGTCGCCGAAACCGTCACCGCCGGCACCGACATGCTCGATGTCGACCCGTCGCACACGCCGGAAATCCCCAAGGTCCGGCGCATCAAATCGCAGCACGAACATTCCGATTTCTTCGCCGAATTCGTCGCCGAACCGCTCATCATGGATCTGCTGGCGCCGCTAATGCCGTCCGGTATCCGCGTGCACAACACCAAGATCAACATGAAGTCGGCCGGGATCGGCGAGTCGATCGAATGGCACCAGGACTGGGCCTTCTACCCGCATACCAACGACGACGTGCTGGCCGTGGGCATCTATCTCGACGATTGCACGGCGGAGAACGGCCCGATGTTCGTGGTGCCGGGCAGCCACAAGGGCCAGACCTACGATCATCACGAGCACGGCTATTTCTGTGGCGCCATCGACCCGAAAAAACTGGAAACCGAAACCGCGGAGGCGGTGCCGCTGATGGGCCCGGCCGGCACCCTGACGATCCATCATGCCCGCCTGCTGCACGGCTCCGCCTTCAACCGCTCGACGCGGTCGCGCCGCTTCCTGCTGCAGGCCTACGCCGCGGCGGACGCCTGGCCGCTCGCCGACCTGAAAGGCGGGCTGGAAGGCTTCAACGCCAAGATCGTGCGCGGCGAACCGGTGCTGGAGCCGCGCGTCGTGCCCGCGCCGATCCGCATCCCCCTGCCCTTGCGCCCGGATGCCGTCGTCGGCTCGATCTACAGCAACCAGAGCATCCTGGAGAACCGCTTCTTCGACGACGCGGAAGAACAGCAAAATCGGGTCGCGGAGACTTAGGCCTGCAACAAGAGCTGCCGGAACAGCACCTCAATCGACGTACCCGTCCCAACATGAATTAGCGCCGCACCAAACTTGACGCCGCTTGCCCCACGATCGCGAAGAGCAGCACGCCACCACCTGCCAGCGTCAGAGAATGCGGCACTTCCCCAAAGCCAATCCAGACCCATACGGGACCGAGAAGAACTTCTGTCAATGATAGGAGAGCGAGCACCGCGGCGGGAACGGTACGGCTGCCGACGGTGAATACGGCCAAGCCAATCGCGATAATCGTACCGTAGACCACGCAAAGCAGGAGGTCTCCGGATGGCACACCGAAACCAACACCGGATAGTAAAATAACTATGGCTGCCGTGGCGGCGCTAAGTACGCCGGCGATGCAAACGGCGGGCATCATGTCTCTCTGGCGGCCGACACGGAGCGCGACAGTGAATACTGCGAACCCCAACGCTGTCACCAACCCCATAATATTGCCGTATAAGCTGCCCCCTGTCAGGCCATGCCATACCATTATCGCGACCCCCACCAGCGCCACGGCCATAGCGGTCCAGGT
>JAKZTB010000251.1:0-20671 GCA_047517345.1 Alphaproteobacteria bacterium | reverse complement strand
CAAGGACTGGGAGAACCTCAACCGCAACGCGCTTGCCTTCATCAAGCTCGCGTCCATTCGACTCATGCTCCGAAAACTCTGTAATCCTACATAAAGTCTCCGGACGGACTCTAAGCCCCGTCCCTATAGCGTGTATCGGGAGGGGAGGAGACCCCTGGTCACGCTATTCTTTTGACCGCAACACGGATTAACCCAAGTACGCAGCCATTCTGTTGGCGCCATCGCGAGCGGTCCGTTCTCGATCTTGCATCTCGACGACTGTCGCGTACGCGCGCTTGCCGACCTCGTCCTGTCCGGCGAGGTAGTGCGCCCGACTGGCGTCGCAGCCTTCGCGTTTCTGGATGCGGGTCACGACGGCATCGTAGAGCTCTTCGGCGTTCCGGCGGACCTTGGCAAACTCCTCGCCAGAGGCGCCCACGCCTTTTCGATCGTCTGCAATTTTCTCATTTCACTCATAACGTCAGCCTCCTTGCGGCGTGTTTCCAGTAATCTCTCGAGTTCCTCGATGTCGTTCTCCAGCTCGGCGGCATTATCGCCTTGCTCAGCTTATGGCCCAGCAGCAGCGCCGACTCCGCGTAAGGCACGCCAGCAGCGATCAAAAATGTGCGGGCGTGGTGCCGGTGCTCGTGCGGGCTCGGCAGCCCTTCCTCCCTGGCGTTGACGACGTGTCCCGAACAGCTGGTCATCGATGGCCACAGCCAGCGGCTGCGCAATGGCTCGTCATCCTCCATCCGCCTTTTGAGCATCTCGATCAGGAAGGGGCCGGCGGGGAATAGCATCTTGCCGTGCGTCTTCATGTGGCGGAAGTTGATGATCCCGGACTCGATGTCCACGTCCCGGCATTCCACGTTAAGGATTGAAGTCTTGCGGGCGCCGGTCAGCAGCATCGCGCGGTACAGGTCGCGCCGCACAGGATTGAGTCCCTCCGTCTTTTCCCACCATTCAGCGAGATCGATCGGCGCGACCTTTCTCGGCCTCGGTGCGGGAAAGCGGACGGCCTCGACCGGGTTAGGACCGAGCGTCTCGTCGATCCTCCGCGCCGTGTTGATGACCGCCCTTACTGACCGCATTACGCTGGACGCCGTGGTCTGGCCGCTGTTCGTCTTTAAGCGTTCGTAGAGCTCTCGGATGTCGCTCCGGGTGATATCGGCGACCGCGCGTCGCCGAAGCGGCCTGAGGTACTTGTCGATGTGATAGCGATAGTCCTTGATCGTCGCCGGCCGCAGCTCTCGCTCGCCGATGTGCGAGTCGTACGCCTCAGCCAGGGTCATGCCCGTCTCCTCCGGCCTCGCGGTCGGGTCCACCCCCGACTGGATGGTGGACATGAGTTCGCGGGCGCGGCGACGTGCCTCGCGCAGGCCGATGCGATCGACGCGATCGATCTTCACGCGCACCGTCCGGACGTGCCGTCCATTGCGGCGAACGTCGCCCTGAACCGCATACGTCTTCGTCGTCTTGTGGCAAATTACCATGAGGCCCTTGGCCTGCCCGTCGCGATGAATGCCGCTCCCGAGCGGCAGGCCCCTTATCCGGGCCTCTGTGAGGTTAGTGACCGCCATACCAGCGTCTCCCTATAAGCACCGTTACAAACACCGAAAGCGCACGGTTCCCGACAGGCGAGAACAGGCGCTAATAGGTCGATTATGTCGCGGATCTAGGGGGTCGCTAACCCTCATAAGGCTATATATAGCCTAATAAATGTGCCGTTGCCGAGTTAGGAATCAAGTGCTCTATCCGGCTGAGCTACGGGCGCGGATGAGGCGCCTTATAGCATAGGCGCGCGGCGCGGCCTGCGATTGTCTGTTGCGCCGCAACACAAAAGCTGGATTTCCCGGCGCGGATCGATTAGAAGGCGGCCAACGCGGCGCGGCCGCCCTCTCCAATTTCTCGCGCAAGGAACCCGTTGTGGACATCCGCAATATCGCCATCATCGCCCATGTCGACCATGGCAAGACGACCTTGGTCGATGCGCTGCTGAAGCAGAGCGGGCTGTTCCGCGCCAACCAGCAGGTCGTCGAGCGGATCATGGACTCGAACGACCAGGAGCGCGAGCGTGGCATCACGATCCTGTCGAAATGCGCCAGCGTGACTTGGCACTGCACGCGCATCAACATCGTCGACACACCGGGCCATGCCGATTTCGGCGGCGAGGTGGAGCGCGTCCTCGGCATGGTCGATGGCGTGCTGCTGCTGGTCGACGCCTCGGAAGGGCCGATGCCGCAGACCAAGTTCGTCACCGCCAAGGCGCTGAAACTCGATTTGAAACCGATCGTCGTCGTCAACAAGATCGACAAGCCCGACGCCCGGCCCGACGAAGTGCATGACGAGGTCTTCGACCTGTTCGTGGCGCTCGGCGCGACCGACGAGCAACTCGATTTCCCGATCCTGTTCGCGTCGGCCAAGGAAGGCCGTGCGGCGGCGGCGGCGGACCAGCTGACCGACGATATGGCCGTCCTGTTCGAAACGGTCGTCCAACGCGTGCCGGCGCCGAATGTCGCCGGCGACGGCCCGTTCCGCATGCTGGTCACCACCTTGGAAAGCGACCCCTATCTTGGCCGCGTGCTGACCGGCCGCATCGAAGCGGGCGCGGTCACGCCGAACATGACGGCGCAGGCATTGGACCGCGACGGCAACAAGGTCGACCAGACGCGCATCACCAAGGTCCTGGCCTTCGACGGCGTGACGCGCACCCCGGTCGAGGCGGCCCATGCCGGCGATATCGTCGCGCTTGCCGGGTTCCGCGACGCCACGGTGTCGAACACGCTGTGCGATCTGGCGGTGACCGAGAGCCTGCCGGCGGAACCGGTCGACCCGCCGACCCTGGCGATGATCTTCTCGATCAACGATTCGCCGCTCGCCGGACGGGCCGGCAAGAAGGTCACCTCGCGCCTGATCCGCGCCCGGCTGTTCGCCGAGGCGGAAGGCAATGTCGCGATCCGTGTCCGCGAGACCGAAGACGCGGATTCCTTCGAGGTGGCGGGGCGCGGCGAACTGCAGCTCGGCGTGCTGATCGAATCCATGCGCCGCGAAGGCTTCGAGCTGTCGATCAGCCGGCCGCGGGTACTGACCCGCAAGGACCCGGACAGCGGCGCGTTGCTGGAGCCTTACGAGGACGTCGTCATCGACGTCGACGAAGCCTATTCCGGCACGGTCTTGGAATCGATCGCCCAGCGGCGCGGCAAAGTCGTCGAGATACGGCCCTCCGGCGGTGGCAAGCTGCGGCTCAGCATCGTCGCGCCGTCGCGCGGGCTGATCGGCTATCACGGCGATTTTCTGACGGAGACGCGCGGCACCGGCGTGATGAACCGCGTTTTCCGCGAATACGGCCCCTATGCCGGGCCCGTCGAAGGGCGGCGCAACGGCGTTCTGGTGTCGATCAGCAACGGCAAGAGCGTCGCCTACGGGCTCATGGGATTCGAGGCGCGCGCGACCCTGTTCATCGGTTCCGGCGTGCCGGTCTATGCCGGCATGGTCATCGGCGAAAACAGCCGCGGCAACGACCTCGAGGTCAACCCGATGAAGTCCAAGCAGCTCACCAACATCCGCGCTTCCGGCACCGACGAGGCGGTCCGCCTGACCCCGCCGCGGCGGTTGTCGCTGGAACAGGCGATCGCCTATATCGAGGACGACGAGCTGGTCGAGGTGACGCCGGACAGCATCCGCCTGCGCAAACGCTTCCTCGACCCGCACGAGCGCAAGAAGGCCTCGCGCCTCAAGGAAAGCGCTTAAATTTCGAATTCGTAGCGCGCGCCGTTCGAGACGATGCGGCCCGCGACCGGCTGCGGAAAATGCGCGGCCAGAATTTGCGTCGCGGTGTCCGCATAACGCTCGACAAAAAATTTTCGCGTCGCCCGCGACAGGGCGGGGTCGTGACAATAGCGGCTGTTCCATTCCGGGTACGCGATCTGCACCGGGTGATGCATCATGTCGCCGGTGAACAGCGCGTGTTCGCCGCCGCCTTCTAAATGCAGGCAGACATGGCCGGGCGTATGTCCCGGCGAGGCCTCGAGGAACAAGCCGTCTTCGATCGCGTGGTCGCCGTCGACGAAATCCGCCAGGCCGGCGCGCACGACCGGCAGCACGCTGTCCTCGAAACTGCCTTCGGTCGTGCCGGCGCCGACATGCGGCATCTCGTGCGTTTCCCAATGCGCGTATTCCTGCCGGTGGAACAGGTAGCGCGCGTTGGGGAAGGTCGGCACCCAGCGTCCGTCCTCCAACCGCGTGTTCCAGCCGACATGGTCGACATGCAGATGGGTGCATAGCACGAAATCGACCGAGTCCGGCGGCACGCCCATGGCCCGCAGATCGTCCAGCCAGCCCGTGTCGCGGCGGTGCCAGGCCGGGGTCGACGGCCGCTCCTTGCCGTTGCCCACGCAGGTGTCGACCAGGATCGTGTGGTGCTTGGTGCGGATGACGTAGCTGTGCAGGCTCATCAGCAGCCGGCCGCTGTCCGGATCGAAGAAATGCGGCAGCAGCCAGTCCATCTCACCCGCCATCGCCGCGTCCGTGGCGTCGGGAAAGATGAAGCCGGGATGGAAACTCGGCCCCTCCGTCTCGACCACCCGGTCGACGGTGACGCCGCCGAAATCGAGCGTGCGCATGGGCCGGTTCTAGGATGCGCCGCCCGGCTTGTCCAGGCGCACCTGTCCATACAAAAAATTTACAACTCATGACCTTGTTCGCGGGCCGGCAATCGCCAGATATGGCACAGCGTATGGCCTCGGGGTGGCTTGAAAACGGATTAATTTATGGAGGCGAGATTGCGCAACTCATTGAAATGGCTATCCCTACCGGTTTTGAGCTTCGTGCTGGCGGCCCCGCTCGGCGCGGCGGCGGCGGAACCGACGGTTATCGAACTGACCCAGGTCGCCTGCCAGTTCATCGAATCGGAAAACGATGTCGACCATGGCTACAACGCGCAAAAGAAGTCCGATTGCGAAGCCATCAACGCCGAGAGCGGCGCCGCGCGCCTGGCGAAGGCGCCGCCGCTCAAACTGAAGCCGGGCAAATACATCTTCCGGGTGACCAACAAAGACGTGCCCTACCCGCTCGGTTTCTGGCTGCGCGACAAGGATTACAGCTGGCTCAATCCGGTCCACAAGCTGACCAAGACCAGCGTTTCGGGCGGCGGCCTCACCACTGGCAAGACGCAGGACTACCCGGTCGAGCTCAAGCCCGGCGAATATGTCTATTCCTGCCCGCTCAACACCACGCCAGACTACCGGCTGATCGTCGGCGGTTGAGCGTTCCGGCCCGCGCGCATACCGCTCGCGGCCCAGGAAAATTCTCGAAAGATTTTAACCGTGCTAGTTTCTCTGGTCTGTTGGACGGTGGGAGTGAATTCGATGAAGCGGATGGTCGGTTTGCTTACGGTTCTGGCATCGATCCTGGCGGCTGGATCGGGGGTCTCGGCGCAATCCTCAACGGCTAGCGCAACCGGTTCGGCGTTGTCGGCGATGGGATCGGCCACCCTGGTCGCGGGCAGCATGCAAATCCTGTCGGCCGGCGCTCAGTTGACGGTGGCGTCGGTGGAGACCGCGGGCGAAGTCGCCACGATTGAATTGCGCGACGCGTCCAGGGCCGCGGAATTCTCTGTAAAGCTGTCGGCCGCCGCCGTCGAGACCGCGGCCCAAGCGGCGTCGGAAACCGGCGAAGCGGCTTCGCTTGCGGTTGGCGCGTCGGTTGCAACAGCGGCCGTGAGCACCGGCATTATTCTGATCAATAGCGCCGGCGCCATCATCGGCTTCATACCGAACGCGGTCGGAAAGGCGATGTTCCATCACTCCAAGCATTCGGACCGGCGGTCATGAATGGGCTTATTCGCGCATGCGCCGCCGTGGTCGCGCTCGCCGCCATGGCCGCGCTCGCCGCTGGACCCGCCTCGGCCGGCAGCCAATGCAGCGAGCGTCCGCTCAAGGCCGAGGAGTTTGCCAAGGCCAGCGCGATGGCCGTCAAGCTGCGCCAGGCGCTTGACGAGTCAGGCGCCAAGGTCGCCCTCGTCGGCCGCGTCGGCTCGGATATCTCCGAGCATGGTTTGCGGTACACACACGTCGGGTACGTACAACGCGATCATCCCAAAGGGCGCTGGATGTTCGTCCATCTGCTCAACGAGTGCGGTTCGAATCACTCGGGCATCTACGACGAAGGATTTATCAATTTTTTCCTCGACGACCTGTTCGCCTATGATGCGGTCATCGCGGTTCCGACAGCCGATTTGCAAGACCGGCTGGACGCGGCGTTGAACGGCCCCAGCGTCGCCCGAATGCACAGCCCGAACTACTCCATGATCGCGTATCCGTTTTCCACAAAGTATCAGAACTCCAACCAATGGGTCCTGGAACTTCTCGCCGCGGCGCGGGCAAACGGTTCGGTCACGCGCCAATCCGTCCAGGATGATCTCAGGGATAGCGGCTACGTTGCGGATACGATCGGAATATCCGGCTTCAAGCGCCTCGGCGCCGCACTGTTTCGCGCCAACGTCCAGTTCGACGACCACCCGGAAGAGGAAGCGGAAAACGCTCGGTATTCGATAGTCACGGTGCGCTCTATTTTGCGTTATCTCGATAAAATCGGCGGTATGATATCGCGTATGAAAATCATCGCCGAGTAACCATCCGCGCGCGCCGGCGATGCGCTATGATCGGCGCAATGAACGAGCGGGAGGCGAGGGCGCATGGAAAATCTGAAGATCGACGGCGCGCGGCTGTGGGACAGCCTGATGGAGATGGCCCGGATCGGCGCAACCGAAAAGGGCGGCGTCAACCGTCTTGCGCTGACCGACCTCGACCGCGACAGCCGCGACCTGTTTACGCAATGGTGCGAGGCGGCGGGCTGCACGGTCAGCGTCGACGCCATCGGCAACATGTTCGCGCGCCGGCCGGGGCGCAACAACGACTTGGCCCCGGTGATGACCGGCAGCCATCTCGACAGCCAGCCGACCGGCGGCAAGTTCGACGGCGCCTTTGGCGTTCTGGCCGGTCTTGAAGTCGTACGCGCTTTGAACGACGCCGATTTCGAGACCGAAGCGCCGGTCGAGATCGTGGTCTGGACCAATGAGGAAGGCAGCCGCTTTGCGCCGGCGATGATCGGCTCCGGCGCCTTCGCAGGGGTCTTCGAGCTCGACTCGGCGCTGGCGACGACCGACGGCGACGGCCTGACCATGGGCGAGGAGCTGGAGCGAATCGGCTACAAGGGCGAAGGCTGCGGCGACCATCCGGCGACAGCCTATTTCGAGGCGCATATCGAGCAGGGACCGATCCTCGAAGACACTGAAAAGACCATCGGCATCGTCAGCGGCGCGCAGGGCCAACGCTGGTACGAAATCACTGTGACCGGGCGGGAAAGCCACGCCGGACCGACGCCGATGGCGGTGCGCCGCGACGCGTTGGTCGGCGCGGCCTCGATCGTTACGGCAGTGAACCGGATCGGTCACGAGTTCCAGCCCGGCGCCTGCGCCACCGTCGGCATGATCGAATCGCGGCCGAACAGCCGCAACGTCATTCCCGGCGAGGTATTCCTGACGGTCGACCTCCGCCACCCGGACGACGACCGTCTCGCCGCGATGAACGACGCATTGCGGGAAGCGGCGGAAGCGGCGGCCGACGCCAACACATTGAAACTGGATTTCAACCAGATCTGGTCCTGCCCCGCGACCGTCTTCGATGCCGACTGCGTCGGCGCGGTGCGCAAGGGAGCGGATATAGGCGGCTATGCCAGCATGGATATCGTCAGCGGCGCGGGACACGACGCGATCTATATGGCGCGGGTTGCGCCCACCGGCATGATCTTCGTGCCGTGCGAGGACGGCATCAGCCACAACGAGATCGAGAACGCGACGCCGGAAGACATCGCCGCTGGGTGCCAGGTCCTCCTGCACGCCATGCTGGACCGGGCCGGCGGCCGCTAACGCACACATGCCTCGGCGCGCGCTTCTGATCGGGCTGAAGCTGACCGTTTCGGCGGCGTTGATTGCTTGGCTGTGGTCGCGTTTCGACATTGCCGCGGCCATGGGGAGCGTGCTGGCGATGGAGCCGGCACCCGTCGCGGCCGCCTTCGCGGTCCTCCTGCTGCACGGCGTGGCGAGCGCCTGGCGCTGGCGGACCATCGTCATGCTGCAAGGCGGCGACCTGCCATGGTCCGAGGCGCTACGGTTATTCTTCATCGCCATGTTCTTCAACCAGACCCTGTCGACCACGGTCGGCGGCGACGCGGCGCGGGTCTGGATGTTGCACGGTAACGGCACGACGGTCGGCACGGCGGCGAGCGGCGTCGTGCTGGAGCGCGTCGCCGGACTGCTCGCCTTGGCGCCCTTGATTCTGCTCGGGATTGGAATGCTGCCGGACCCGTTTCATCCCGCGCTTTTCGCGTTGCTGGTTCTTGCCGTCGGATTTCCCGCGGCGCTAATACCGGCTGCCGGACTTACCCGTTCGCAAACGAGGGGGCTCGCGGCACTTGGGCGGTTCGCCGAGACGGGCCGCCGCGTTCTGTTTTCGCGGAAGGGGCTGGTGGTGTTTGGACAATCGGTCGCCATTCATCTCGGCGCCGGTTTTGCGGTTTACCTGCTGGCGAAGGCCGTCGGCGCATCGCCCGGGGTGGGGATCTGCCTCGCGCTGACGCCGCCGGTGCTCCTGCTGGCGACACTGCCGATCAGTTTCGGCGGCTGGGGCCCGCGCGAAGCGGCGTTGATCTGGCTTTTTGGTTTCTTCGGCGTCGCCGCGGAGTTGTCTCTCGCCATTTCGGTAGCGCTCGGCGTCCTGGTGATGGCCGCCGGCCTGCCTGGCGCGATCCTTTGGCTCAGCTGGACAACTCGTACGCGGTCCACAGGGCCAGCGAAAACAGCAGCGCCGCCCCCGCCTGGTGCAGAACCGCCAAGGGCAGCGGCACAACGAGCAGAAGGGTTGCGATCCCCAGAATAACCTGAAGGACCGCCATCGCGGCCAACGCGTTCGCCGCCGAGCGCGCGCGTGACGGCGATTCGGCATTCCGCACAGCGCGCCAAAGCCAGACGATCGCCGCGAGGCTCGCATAGGCCAGCACGCGGTGGTCGAACTGGACCATGGCGATGTTCTCGAACCCGTTCAGCCACCAGGGCGACAGTTCAAGCGCGCCCGCCGGCACGATGCCGCCATCCATCAGGGGCCAGGTGTTATAGGTCATCCCGGCGTTCAAACCGGCGACCAGACCGCCGGCAACAACCGTCACCGACACGATTCCGAACGTCAGCCAGGCGAGCCGCCGCGGCGAATTTTGCGTCGCGTGACGCGGCGCCACAATCCCGAGCGCGACCCACAGCAGGTAGCCGAGAATGGCGAAGGCCATGCCGAGATGGATGGTAAGCCGGTACTGGCTCACATCGGTGCGGTCGACGAAGCCGCTCTTGACCATCCACCAGCCGATGACGCCCTGCAGACCGCCCAGAAGGAACAGCGCGATCAGGTGCGGCGTGAGCCGGCGCGGCACCTTCCTCATAAGAAGGAACACGACGAAGGGAACCGCGAAGACGACGCCGATGAGCCGGCCCCAAAGGCGGTGAATAAATTCCCACCAGAAAATCGTCTTGAATTCCGCCAAATCCATACCCGCATTGGCGAGCCGGTATTCCGAGGTATTGCGGTAGAGGTCGAAGACGCGCCGCCATTCCGCCTCGCCGGTCGGCGGCCACGCGCCGATAAGCGGCCGCCATTCGACCATCGAGAGGCCGGACTCGGTCAACCGCGTGACCGCGCCGATGAGCATCATCGCCACGACCATTCCCGCGCAGGCGAACAGCCACGCCGCGATAGATTTCGGCGCGCGGTCGTCCTGTACCGCAAAGACGCGATGCTCTTGTGCCATCTCCTGCCCATTCCAACTGCTCTACCGACAAGATAGAGGCATTCGAAGCCTAAGAGTCTGGCTCTAACAGCCACGCGCCAATTCGCCGCGCAAGCGATTCCGAATTCGCGCTAATTTTCGCAAGAAATATGTTGATTAATCATGTATAACACTAATATTGTGTTTTACATGATTAAAACACTCATCAGGGATAGGAATAATCGGGTTATGCAAACCAGGGGCATCGTCCATATCGTCGGCGCGGGACCGGGAGATCCGGACCTGCTGACCGTCCGCGCGCTGCGCTTGCTGCAAACCGCCGACGTCGTCGTTTACGACCGCTTGGTCGGCGCGGCCATTCTCGATCTCGCCCGCCCGGACAGCCGCAAAGTCTTTGTCGGCAAGAGGAAGAGCCATCACGCCGTGCCGCAGGCCGGCATCAATGCCCTGCTGGTACGCGAAGCGCAACAAGGCAAAACGGTCGTGCGGCTGAAAGGGGGCGACCCCTTCATCTTCGGCCGCGGCGGCGAGGAGCTCGACTATTTGCGGCGCGCCGGCGTCCCGGCCACGGTCGTGCCGGGCATCACCGCGGCGACCGGATGGGCGGCGGCCAGCGGCATTCCGCTCACCCACCGCGACCATGCCGGCGCCGTCACCTTCGTCAGCGGGCACGCCGCGGCGGGCAATGCAGGTCCCGACTGGCCGAGCTCGCGCGATCCGGCCAGACGCTTGTGTTCTACATGACCGTCACCACGGCTGGCGTCACCGCGCAGAAACTAATCGAACACGGACTCGATCCGGCCACCCCGGCGGCAATCGTCGAAAACGGAACCTTGCCGAACGAGAAAACGGTAACCGGCCGACTTGCGGATTTGGAGACACTGATCCGCGACAACCGTATCACCGGCCCCGCGCTTGCCATCATCGGCACGGTCGCAGCGCTCGCCGACACGACAACATTGGAGCGCGAAGCCATCGCGGTCTGAATAGGCAGTGGAGCATGACATGACACAACAAATTATTACGGCAAACCTGCTCGGCGATGGCCGGGTGGCTTTCCTTACATGGGACGGCGGCTGGTCCGAGCACGTCGCCGAGAGCTTCGTCAGCACGAGCGACGAGGAAAGCGAATGGTTGCTGTCGATTGCGCTGCGCGCCATCGAAGCCCAGGTCGTTGTCGATCCTTATCTGATCGAAGTCTCCGACCGTGATGGAACAGCCTGGCCGGTATTACGGCGCGAACAGATCCGCGCGACCGGCCCGACCGTCGCGTACGCACCGAGCGCCTCGTCCGACACAATGCGCCGGGTCGCCTGATCATGTACCACTACGACGCCTACGACACGCAACTCGTCGCCGAGCGTGTCGCACAGTTCCGCGACCAGGTGGAGCGTCGGCTGGACGGCTCGCTGAGCGAAGAATCGTTCCGACCGCTGCGGCTGCTGAACGGTCTCTATCTTCAACTGCATGCCTACATGCTGCGCGTGGCGATCCCGTACGGCACCCTGTCGTCGGAACAGATGCGCATGCTGGCCCAGATCGCGCGGCGCTACGACCGCGGTTACGGTCATTTCACCACGCGGCAGAACATCCAGTTCAACTGGACCCAGCTGGAAGACGCCCCGGACATCCTCACGGACCTGGCACGTGTCGAGATGCACGCGATCCAGACCAGCGGCAACACGATCCGCAATACCACCGCCGACCCGTTCACCGGGGTCGCCGCCGACGAGATCGAGGACCCGCGCATCACCTGCGAGATCATCCGGCAATGGTCGACCCTGCATCCGGAATTCTCGTTTCTGCCGCGCAAATTCAAGATCGCCGTGACCGGCGCGCGCTAGGACCGCGCGGCGGTGAAGGTGCACGATATCGGCCTGGCGATGCACCGCAACGAGGCCTGCGAAGTCGGATTCGAGGTGATGGTCGGCGGCGGCCAGGGCCGGACGCCCATGATCGCCAAGACGATCCGCGACTTCCTGCCCAAGGCGCACCTGCTGTCCTATCTGGAAGCGATCCTGCGGGTCTACAATCTCGCCGGCCGCCGCGACAACAAATACAAGGCGCGGATCAAAATCCTGGTGCACGAAACCGGCGCCGAGAGTTTCCGCGACCTGGTGGAGGCCGAATGGGCCGCGCTGCGCGACAAGGGGCCGGACCTCGACGCCGCCGAAGTCGACTGCATCGCCGCCTTCTTCGAGCCGCCGCGGTACGATCCCGTCGATGTCTCCGGCTACGAGGCGATGCTGTTCGAAGACCCGGCGTTCGCGGACTGGGTGCGCGCCAACATTTCGCCGCATAAGCAGCGCGGCTACGCGATCGCCTCGATCTCCCTCAAGCCGGAAGGCGAAGCGCCGGGCGATGCGACGGCCTCGCAGATGGACGCGATGGCGGATCTCGCCGACCGCTTCAGCCTCAGCGAAATCCGCGTGACCCATGAGCAGAACCTGGTGCTGCCGCATATCCGGCAATCCGACCTGTACGAGCTTTGGCAGGGCCTGCGGGCGCACGGGCTGGCCACGGCCAATATCGGCCTGATCGGCGATATCATCGCCTGCCCCGGACTCGACTATTGCGGGCTGGCGACGACCCGCTCGATTCCGGTCGCGCAGCGGATCAGCCGGCTGTTCGCCAACCTGGACCGGCAGCACGATATCGGCGAGCTGCGGCTCAAAATCTCCGGCTGCATCAACGTTTGCGGCCACCATCATGTCGGCCATATCGGCATCCTGGGCGTCGACCGCAAGGGCGAGGAGTACTACCAGATCACCTTGGGCGGCCGCGCCGACGAGAACGCGGCTATCGGCAAGATCGTCGGTCCCGCCTTCGCCAGCGACGACGTCGTCGATGCGATTGAGACCATCGTCCATACCTATCTCGGCCTGCGCCAGGACGGCGAACGCTTCGTCGACGCATACGAGCGGGTCGGCCAGTCCCCCTTCAAGGAGGCGCTCTATGACGCTCATTAAAAATGGCATAGCCGTCGAAGACCCTTTGATCGCCGTCGCCGACGATACGGCGGTCCCCGCCGGCCGGCCGGCCATCGTGTCGCTCGAGCGGTGGCGTCGCGAAGGTGCGGAACTCGAAGGACGCAACGCGCCGCTGGGCGTCCGGCTCTCAAGCGACGATTCACTCGATGAGATTGGCGCGGCATTGGAAGGCATCGATCTCATCGCACTGGAGTTCCCGGCCTTCACGGACGGGCGCCCCTACTCCACGGCCAGGCTGCTACGGGAACGCTACGGCTTTGCTGGCGAGCTACGGGCCGTCGGCCAGATACTCCGCGACCAGGCACAGTTTATGGCCCGCTGCGGTTTCGACGCCTTCGAGTTGTCGGACGATGCTGGGGCCGGCAACTGGACGGAAAGTTCGACCGAAATCGACGTCTTTTATCAGCCTGCCGCCGATCAACGTCCTTCTGTCGCTGCATTACGCCAGCGCTCGCCTGGATAAACCGCTAGCGTCGATAGAGGTCGAGTTCGGCGTCTTCGTTGATGATCGTGAAGAGCTGCTTGATATGCTCGTGTCCCAGATGAAGCAGGAAGGCTGGGTTGGTGCCGAAACTCTTCGCACCGAGAATAAAAAAATTGGGCTCCGGCGTTCGCAGCAGATCCACGGATCCCGCCTCGATCGCCAGGCAGTCGACCGTGCCCTGCTCCGCGAGCGAAGCCGCTAATGCGATCGGTCCGAGGCTCGAATAGCATTCGTGGACGTGAAGTTGCCGGTATATTTTCTCATTCGGATGATAGCCGACATTGGCGACGACCCGGTCGCAAACGATATTTCTTTGATCGCCGATGCCGTTTTCGAGGGTCAGGACGAATCGGCCATCTCGCTTCTCGACGCCGACAACGCAGTGGCCGCCGATAAACTCGAAACCCGCCGGCGGTTCGGCCGCCAGCCGGTTTCCCGCTTCGCTTAGCGCGCGGCGCTCGGGCAGTGGATCGTTATCGATCGTTCTCAACGGCCGCTCATTCTCTGTCTTGCAGACCCAGGAAACGCGCGTACCGAGATCGAACTCGATCATATTGGCCAATGCCACGGCGGTCGTCGCGCCGCTGGAGCCGGCGCCTATAACGACAGTGTGGCATCCGGCATAACGCTCACGCGCACCCGCCGTAACATCGGGCGGGTTGTACTCAATTTCGCTTTCGAATTCCGTTTCGCCAAGTGCCGGAATACCGGCATCGCCTAAAAAGTTGTGTTCGCCGAAAACGCCGGTGGCATCGATGACGACATCGGCGAAGTCGTACCGCTTCCGCCCGTCACGATCTCGAACGAGCAGCCGGAACGGCTGACCGCCTCGGTCAACTTCGCTGCTGCGATCCCGCTTCAGGACATTGGCTTTGCCGCAGGCCAATATTTCGCAATTTTCCTGCAGTGCGTTCCGGAGTTCCGGCAATCGCACGAGCGGTGCCAGGTAGGTGTCGATCAATTCCGTACCCGTCGGACAAACATCGCTGTCGTGAACGGCTTGATCGAACCCTTCCTCGTACAGTCGCCGGACGCCGAGCGCCGATCGGTTGTAGCTCCAAGGAGAAAAAAGGCGAAAATGTCCCCACTTTCGAAAGTTGGACGCAACGCTGCCTTTCTCGTAAAGCGTCACCGGGTAACCGAGCGTCCGGGCGTACAGTGCCGCTTCGATGCCTATCGGCCCCGCGCCCAGGATTGCGATGCGCGGTGTGGCGCCCGCTGGTCCGATCCGTTCGCCGGCCATGTAGGTATTCGTGGGATATGCCTTGTTCACCATTGCCTCCTGTAACCAAAAAAGGCCCTTGGCCCTGCTCATAGTGTGACAATCGCAATTCGAAACCAACGAATGATTTAACCGAGCTCGGATCAGGCATAAGCCGATTTACGGTTTATAATCCCGATGCGCGCAACCGGGCCATCGCCTGGTTGAGCTGGCTCATGCGTCGGTTGTCGCCATAGGCGCTGTCCGGGTGGTGGATCGACGCCAGCAAGCGGAAGCGCGTTTTCACGAGATCCGGCCCCAATTTGGCGTTCTGCGGGAAGCCCAGGACGTACAGCGCGTCGCTGCGCGTCCGTACGCCCTGCGGCAACAGTTTGAAGGACAGGGCGCCGACGATCGCGCGCAGCCGGTCGATCTCCTTCTCCGCCTCGCCCAGCCTGGATTCCGTATTCTGCTTGCCGTTCAGTTCGATCTTCAACGACCGTTCCCCGGCCGCCACGGCCAGGCCGAGGTTCAATGCGCAGCGCAGCGACGTCACATCGTGTCCCGGCGGCAGTCGGACCTGGAGCCGCGGTTTGCGCCGCCAGGGCTTGCCCGCATCGGGTCCGGATTTCAGGATCACCGTTTCCCGGTCGTCTACCGCCGGTTCGCCCGGATCTTCCATCGCCTCTATCGCCTCTGCCGGCACCACGAGCATGACGGATCGCGCGATATCCCCGACATTGACACCGCGTTGTACGGCAAGTGCTTGGACTCTGTCGCGGAATTCGCTGGAACAGGGAATGGCGTATGATTTCTTGGATGCGGGCATGCTGCTGACGAAGTTGGACGGATCGCAGACTCGCCGAGTCGCGAACCCCCGTCAACTTCAAACGTAGTTAACGGATTGTTAACGCGCGTTTGCTCGATTTGCGATCAGCCGCGGAGCACGCCGCCGGTATGTTTTTCGACGTTCGCGACGATTTTCGCCGCCACCTCGTCGATTTCCGCATCGGTCATCGTCGCCTGCAGCGGCTGCAAAATTACTGATAACGCTACTGATTTCTTGTTCTCACCGATAGATATTCCGGTAAAGACGTCGAAGACACCGACATCGGCCACGAGCTTCTTGTCCGCCGCGCGAATCGCGCCGATTAGTTTCGACGCCGGAACATCATCGTCGACGACGAAGGCGAAATCGCGGTTGACCGGCTGGAACGTAGATACCCTGAGCAGCGACCGGGATTTGCTCGCTTTCGACTTGGGCACGGGGATCGCATCGAGGAAGACCTCGAACGCCGCAATGGGTCCTTTGAGGTCCAGCGCATCGAGGATTTTCGGGTGAACCTCCCCAAACCAGGCGAGAACGTTCTTGCCCAGCCGCAGCGCCCCCGAGCGCCCCGGGTGGTACCAATCCGGCGCATCCGGTGTAGCCTGCGCCTTGTCCACAGGGCCGCCGCATGCGGCCAAAACGGCCAGCGCATCGGCTTTCGCATCGAACACGTCGCCGGCGCGTGGAAGCGCGGACCAATGACGCGGCCCGCTCATCCCGGCGCGCACGCCGGTCGCCACCGTCTGCTGCCCCTCGGGCGTGTCGGATTGCCAGGTTGCGCCGACTTCGAATAAGGCGGCGTCACCCGAGCCGCGATCCGCATTGCGGCCCGCGGCAGAAAGCAGATTGGGCAGGATCGACGGGCGCATCACGTCAAGATCGGCGCTGATCGGGTTGGCCAGGCGCAAGGTCTCGGCGCCGCCGCCGAACAGCCGGGATTCACCTTCGCGCATGAACGACCAGGTGACCGCCTCGAACATGCCCCGACCGGCCAGAACCTTCTTGGCGAAGGCGACGCGCCGTTGCTGCAGTGTCAGCGCTGGGCGCGACAAGGCGGTTTCCCGTTCCAGCGGTACGGCGGGGATCTTGTCGAAGCCGTGCACCCGCAGCACCTCTTCGACGAGACAGGCCTCTCCCTCGACGTCGAACCGCCAGCTCGGCACCTGCCCGACGATCTTGCCGTTTTCGGTCTTCGTCTCGAATCCAAGCGCGTCGAGGATGCGTTGCGATTCCGCCGCCGGTACGTCGACACCGCCAAGGGTGGCGACCCGATTGGGATCGAGCGCGATCGGCGGCAAGGGTTCCGGCGTCTCGCCGGAGATCGAGAGCGTGCTCGCCTCGCCGCCGCAGATATCCAGGATCAACTTGGCCGCGACTTCGGCGCCCCACAGGGCGGAGGCGGGATCGACGCCGCGCTCGAAGCGGTAGCGCGCATCGGACTCGATGCCGAGCCGACGGCCCGTCGCCGCGGTGCGCACCGTATCGAACAGGGCGACTTCGAGGAACACATCGGTGGTTTCCGCGGTGCAGCCGGACAGCTCACCACCCATCACACCGCCGATACCTTGCGGGCCGTTGCCGTCCACGATCACGGTCATCGCGTCGTCGAGCTTGTAGGTACGGCCGTCGAGCGCTTCGATCTCGTCGCCACTCGCCGCGAACCGCATCGTCAGCGACTCGCCCGACAGCTTGTCGATGTCGAACACGTGCAGCGGACGGCAAAGATCGTAAGTGACGTAGTTGGTGATATCGACCAGGGCCGAAATCGGCCGCAGACCGATGGCGCGCAGCCGGTCCTGCATCCATTGCGGGCTGGACCCATTCTTCACGCCGCGGAAGGCACGCCCGACTACCATGGGACAGGCCTTGCCCTCATCGCCCAGGTCGCGCCGCCACTTGACAGGGCTTTCGAATGTTCCCGGCACCGCTACGTGCGGCCAGGGCTTCAGCGTGCCGATCCCCGTGGCGGAGAGGTCGCGGGCGATGCCGCGCACGCCGGCGCAATCGCCCCGGTCGGGGGTCAACGCGATCTCGATGACCGGATCGTCGAGGCCCAAATAGGACACGTAGGACTCGCCGACCGGCGCGTCGGCCGGCAGATCGATGATCCCCTCGTGATCGTCGGACAGCCCCATCTCGCGTTCGGAACAGAGCATGCCGCTCGAATCGACGCCGCGAATCTTGGCTTCCTTCAGGTCGAGCCCGGTGCCGGGAATATGCGTGCCGGCGGGCGCGAAGACGCATTTCATACCGGCCCGCGCATTGGGCGCGCCGCAAACGCTTTGAGTCCGTTCACCGCCGGTATCGACGACACAAACGCTCAACCGGTCGGCGTCGGGATGCGGTTCGCAGGACACGACCTCGCCGACCACGAAGGCCTCGTAGCCCGCGGCTCGGTCGTGCAATTCCTCGAGTTCCAACCCCATCGCGGTCAGCGTGTCGGTGATCGTATCGAGCGGCGCATCGGTGTCGAGATGGTCTTTCAACCAGTCGAGGGTGAACTTCATGGCGTCAGACCGCGCAGCAGGGTCGGCACTTCGAGCGGCACGAATCCGTAGTGGCGCAGCCAGCGCAGATCGGCGTCGAAGAAGGTGCGCAAATCGGGGATGCCGTATTTCAGCATCGCGATGCGCTCGATCCCCATGCCGAAAGCGAAGCCCTGATACTTCTCGGGATCGACGTTGCACGCCGCCAGGACCTTCGGATGGACCATGCCGCAGCCGAGGATTTCAAGCCAGTTGTCGCCAGCACCGATCTTCAGCTCGCCGCCCGCGCGGCTGCAGCCGATATCGACCTCCGCCGACGGCTCGGTGAACGGGAAGTAACTCGGCCGGAACCGGACCGGCACGTCGTCGACTTCGAAATAGGCGCGGCAGAACTCGATCAGGCAGCCTTTGAGGTGCCCCATATGCGTCGTCTCGTCGACGATCAGCCCCTCGACCTGATGGAACATCGGCGTGTGGGTCATGTCGGAGTCGCAGCGATAGGTGCGGCCCGGAACGATGATCCGCAGCGGCGGTTCGGTCGACTGCATGGCGCGGATCTGCACCGGCGAGGTATGGGTCCGCAGCAGCAGCCGTTCGCCGTCCGCCTTCTCCGGCAGATAGAACGTATCGTGCATCTGCCGCGCGGGATGCTCCGGCGGGATGTTGAGCGCGGTGAAGTTGTGGAAATCGTCCTCGATGTCCGGCCCTTCGGCGACCGCGAAACCCATCTCGCCGAAGATCGCGATGATCTCGTCGAAGGTCTGGCTGATCGGATGCAGCCGGCCTTCCGGCTCCGGACGGACCGGCAAGGTGATATCGACCCGGTCGGCCGCAAGCTCCGCGTCGAGCGCCGCTTCGGCCAAGCCGCCGTGGCGTGCCTCGATCGCCTCCATGACGGCCGTCTTGACCGCATTCAGCGCTTGTCCGGCCGCGCGGCGTTCCTCGGGGTCGAGACCGCCGAGGCCTTTCATCAATTCGGTGACGCGGCCTTTTCGGCCCAGCGCGGACACGCGAATCTCCTCCAGCGCCTCAAGGCTGTCCGCCCCGGTCACCGACGCCAGAAGTTCTTCACGCAATTGGTCGAGATTTTCCATCGTCCGGACTCTCGGCCAGAACCGTTACTCGGCGAGCGCCGCCTGGGCCTGCTCGACAAGCGACTGAAAGGCTTGCGGCTCGCGGATGGCGAGGTCCGACAGCACCTTCCGGTCGAGGTCGATACCGGCTTTCTTCAACCCGTTGATAAACCTACCGTAGGTCAGCCCGTGCTGGCGGGACGCGGCATTGATCCGCTGGATCCACAGACGCCGGAAGTCGCGCTTGCGCGTGCGCCGGTCGCGATAGGCGTATTGCAGGTTCTTCTCGACCCGCTGTATTGCGGCGCGGAAGGTGTTCTTCGAGCGGCCGCGCGATCCTTTGGCGGCCTTGATGACTTTGCGATGACGGGCGTGCGTCGTGACGCCCCGTTTGACCCGTGACATGGTATGGCTCCGTTATTCTATCGGTAGGGCAGGTAGTATTTCTTGACGACCTTGGCGTCCGCATCGGACATGATCTGCGTCCCGCGGTTGGTGCGTTTCATCTTCTGCGAGCGGCGGCGCAGCATGTGCGACAGACCGGCGCTGTTGAAGCGCACCTTGCCTTTGGCGGTCAGACGGAACCGTTTCTTGGCACTGGACTTGTTCTTCATTTTGGGCATTTCGATTTCCTCGTCAGTATTTCATGCGCGCATTGGCGCATATCGTTTTGCGAACGGCAGGGCATACCCAGGGCCACAGCCGCCCTTCTTAGCGCGCGCCTTATAACGCCGGAACCCCGGCGATGCAAGGCCACGCGCGGCCTTCGGACGTCCATAAACTATGTAAAGATATTGCAAAGGGGGTCGAAATCGCCCGCGCAGGCCCCAATTGATCGGAGAACCAATTAGAAATTGCGGACGTGTCCCGCACACATTCGGAGTTCGACGCATGCTAAAACCCCGCGCAAGCGCCTCCATCGTCCTCGGACTGCTGTTTTCGGCGCTTTTGTTCGCCAGCCCCACCCGGGCGGCAGACACCGACAAGGTCTTGGAAATCGCGATCTTCGCCGGCGGCTGTTTTTGGTGCGTGGAGTCCGATTTCGACGGCGTGCCAGGCGTCGTGAAGACGGTCTCCGGCTTCACCGGCGGGACGACGCCCAACCCGACCTACAAACAGGTCGTCAACGAGGCGACAGGCCATCTCGAAGCGGTGCAGATCACCTACGACCCGAAAAAGGTCTCCTACGCGACACTGGTCGATATCCTGTTCCACAGCGTCGACCCGACGGACGGCGGCGGGCAGTTCTGCGACCGGGGCGTGAGCTACGCGACGGCGATCTTCGCGACCACGCCGGAGCAAAAGCGCGTTGCCGAGGAGATTAAACGCAAGCTGCAGGACTCGGGCGTGTTGAAGGATCCGATCGTGACGCCGGTCAGAGACGCCGGTCCGTTCTTCCCGGTCGAGGAATACCACCAGAATTTCTATAAGAAGAGCCCGGTCCGCTACAATTTTTACCGCTACAATTGCGGCCGCAACGCCCGCGTCGAATCGCTATGGGGCAAGGATGCCCACCGCGGGATAGAGAAAAACTAATTTGGTTCCAGCCGTGTCAGGCGGCAAGCCGCTGCCGCCACGCCCAGCCGAGCCTCGCCAATCCAAGTCCGAACAGCGCGATGACATTAGAGCAAATCAGGATTAATGGGAATCGCCTTTGGCGATCCCCGTTCATCATGTTTCTTTGCTCTATCTATTAGAACCGAGCGGATTCACAGGATTGATGCCCTGCATCAATCCTGATCCGGTCTAAGCGTCCGTAGGTATTGCTCAATCCCGTCGGCACGGATGGTCAGGA
>JAKZTB010000250.1:0-8505 GCA_047517345.1 Alphaproteobacteria bacterium | reverse complement strand
CCTCCAGGGCCGCGCGTTCCTCGATGCTCAGAAATCCACCGCGAATCATGACCGCGAGAAGAATCGATCCGCAGCCGGATTGCCAGAACTTTTTCGGGTCTGCGGGGAGTCGGGGTATAACACATAACGTCACTCCTTTCTTTGACCAAATTCCCTCCTGTGGATGTTGAAAATCATCATTCATCCGGTACGCGACGCGGCGAGTTCCGGCGGGCCGGCCTGTTCCCTTCCAGGGGCTGCACGCCGCCGACCCAAACCAGCAAATCTTGTGCCAATTCGTCGCCGGACAACCATTCCTGGATACTATTCCCGCGCTGCGTAGGCCTTAAACTGGCACGATTTCCATGGGGCGGCTGTGATGAAGATCACTAATTTAAGATTTTAATAAAATTTTATTTATTTTATCATAGAATTAACCTTAACTGTCCATCAAACTTGGGGAACTCCAGTTGGGAGTAGAGCGGACCTAAACCAGCGCGAAAGCAGAAATCGTGCGGCCAAGGTCCTCTGCGTTCTCGATTTGAGCATTACGGCGCTTTCGCCGCTGCACCAAATTCCTGCGCCGCCCTTGTATCCTCTAAGGTGCATTCCACGCCGGCCCCACCCCCGACGTCCTCTTCCCCAATTCCGATTTGACCTCGCGCGAAAGCGTGCAATTATAACGGCTCAAGATTCCGCCGGCTGAAAGTCCCGACTGCCCCCGCCAGACATTCCGACTGAAGCGTTTGAATGGTAATACAGTCGTGACTGGTCAAGTTTTGGGTTTCGGATCAAAACGGACCGTGCGCATCGCGCGACCGGGTATTTAAGAGCAGGGAGAAACAGCGATGGCCCCGAAAAGCGATATCGAGATTGCCCGCGCCGCAAGCATGCTGCCGATCGGGGCGATCGGCGAGCGTCTCGGCATTCCCGACGACGATTTGTTCCGCTACGGGCCGTACAAGGCCAAGGTTTCGGTCGATTACGTCAACTCGCTTCAGGACAAGCCGGACGGCAAGCTGATCCTGGTCACCGCCATCACGCCGACCCCGGCGGGCGAAGGCAAGACCACCATGTCGGTCGGCCTCGGCGACGGGCTGAACCGGATCGGCAAGAACACGATTACCTGCCTGCGCGAACCGAGCCTCGGCCCCTGCTTCGGCATGAAGGGGGGCGCGGCCGGCGGCGGCTACGCCCAGGTCGTGCCGATGGAGGACATCAATTTGCACTTCACCGGCGACATGCACGCCATCGGCACGGCGCATAACCTGCTGTCGGCGCTGGTCGACAACCACATCTATTGGGGCAACGCGCTGAACATCGACGCGCGCCGCGTGACCTGGCGCCGCGTGATGGACATGAACGAGCGTGCGCTTCGGGATGTGGTCACCTCGCTCGGCGGCGTCGCCAACGGCTTCCCGCGGCAAAGCGGTTTCGACATCACGGTCGCCTCGGAAATCATGGCGATCTTCTGCCTCGCCCGGAACCTGGACGATCTGCAGGAGCGGCTATCGAAAATCGTCGTCGGCTACACCCGCGACCGCGAGCCGGTCCGCGCCAGCGACGTCAAGGGCCATGGTCCCATGACGGTCCTGCTGCGCGACGCGCTGATGCCAAACCTGGTGCAGACCTTGGAGAACAATCCCGCCTTCATCCATGGCGGCCCGTTCGCCAACATCGCGCATGGCTGCAACACCGTACTGGCGACGACGACGGCGCTCAAGCTGGCGGATTACGTGGTCACGGAGGCCGGCTTCGGCGCCGATCTGGGGGCGGAGAAGTTCTTCGACATCAAATGCCGCAAGGCCGGGTTGACGCCGTCCGCCGCGGTCGTGGTGGCCACGGTGCGCGCGCTCAAGATGCATGGCGGCGTCGCGCGCGGCGATCTGGGCGACGAAAACGTCGAGGCGGTGCAGGCCGGGCTGGAAAATCTCGGCCGCCATATCGGCAATATCCGCAAGTTCGGCGTGCCGCCGGTCGTCGGCATCAACCAGTTCATCGCCGACACCGACGCGGAAATGGCGGTGGTGCGCGAGTACTGCGAAGGGCTCGGCGTCGACGCCTTCGTCTGCTCGCACTGGGCCGATGGCGGCGCGGGGATCGAGGGACTGGCGACCAAGGTCGCCGAGATCGCCGACAGCGGCCAGGCCGACTTCAAGCTTCTCTATGGCGACGAGCTTTCGCTGTGGGACAAGATCCGCACGGTCGCCAAGGAAATCTACGGCGCGGACGACGCCACGGCGGACGCCAGCGTGATGAACCAGATCGAAGGGTACGAAAAGGCAGGCTACGGCCACTTCCCGGTCTGCATGGCGAAGACGCAGTATAGCTTCTCCGCCGACCCGGATTTGAAGGGCGCACCGTCGGGCTTCACCGTGCCCGTCCGCGAGGTGCGCCTGTCGGCTGGCGCGGAATTCATCGTCACCATCTGCGGCGCCATCATGACCATGCCGGGCCTGCCCCGCGTGCCCGCCGCCAACAGCATTTACATCAACGACAAAGGCGATGTGGAAGGGCTATTCTAGGCTCTTGGTAGCAGGTTCGAGCGGAGCAATACATGTCCGAGGGTGAGAATACGGTCCGCAAGCGGGGGCATCCGGGCCGTGGCCGCGGCAAAGGGCGCAGCGTTCCCAAGGGCCGCCAAGTGGATCCGGCGGTCCAGGCCGAGGTCGCGGCGTTGCTCGGCGACCGGCCGCGCGACCGCGACCTGCTGATCGAGCATCTGCACCTGATCCAGGATTCTCAAGGCTGCCTGCCGGCCGCGCATCTGGCCGCGCTGGCCGAGGAAATGCGCATCCCCATGGCGGAAATCTACGAGGTCGCCACGTTCTACGCCCATTTCGATTTCGTAAAGGACGATGCCGAACGCCCACCCGCCGTCACTGTCCGGGTCTGCGACAGCCTGACCTGCGAGATGATGGGCGCGCAGGCGCTGCTCAAGGATCTGACGGCGAAGTACGGCGGCACGGTCCGCGTGATCCCCGCCCCTTGCATGGGGCGCTGCGATAGCGCGCCGGTGGCCGAGGTCGGGCACCGCCATGTCACGGATGCGACGATCGAGGCGATCGCGGGCACCATCGAGGGCGGCAACATGGCGCCTGAGATACCCGCCACCCGGGATTTCGAGACCTATTGCGCGGACGGCGGCTACGCGTTGCTGCGCGCCTGCCTCGACGGCGGCAAAACGGTCGAGGATATCCTCGGCGCGCTGGACGAGTCCGGGCTGCGCGGTCTCGGCGGCGCCGGCTTCCCGACCGGGCGCAAATGGCAGCTCGTCCGGGCCGAGCCGAAACCGCGCTACCTGACGGTCAACGCCGACGAGGGCGAGCCGGGGACCTTCAAGGACCGGCATTACCTGGAAACCGATCCACACCGGTTCCTCGAAGGCATGTTGATCGCCGCCTGGGCCGTCGAGGCCGACCGCACCTACATCTATCTGCGCGACGAATACCCGCAAATCCGCACGCTGCTGCAGGCCGAGATGCCGAAGCTGGTCGCGGCCGGACTGGCAACCGACGCGTCAGTCGAGCTGCGGCGCGGTGCGGGCGCCTATATTTGCGGCGAAGAATCCGCGATGATCGAAAGCATCGAGGGCAAGCGCGGCCTGCCCCGGCACCGCCCACCCTATGTGGCGCAGAAGGGGCTGTTCGACCGCCCGACCCTGGTCAACAACGTGGAAACCCTGTTCTGGATCCGCGACATCGTCGAGAAGGGCGCGGCCTGGTTCGCCGGGCAGGGACGCAACGGCGGCCGGGGGCTGCGCAGCTACTCGGTCTCCGGACGGGTCGCCGCGCCGGGTGTGAAGCTGGCGCCGGCCGGCATCACGGTGCGGGAACTGATCGACGAGTTCTGCGGCGGCATGGCGGCCGGCCACAACTTCAAGGGCTACCTCCCCGGCGGCGCGTCCGGCGGCATCCTGCCGGCGTCGAAGGGCGATCTGCCGCTGGAATTCGGCAAGCTCGAAGCCGAGGGCTGTTTTGTCGGCAGCCATGCCGTCGTCATCCTCTCCGACAAAGACGATATGGGCGACGTGGCGCGAAATTTGATGCGCTTCTTCGAGGATGAGAGCTGCGGCCAGTGCACGCCCTGCCGGGTCGGCACCGAAAAAGCCGTCGCGCTGATGTCGGCGGGGACGTGGGACGCGGCCCTGCTCGAGGAGCTCGGCACCGCCATGGCGGACGCGTCGATCTGCGGGCTCGGGCAGGCCGCCGCCAATCCGCTGTTCTCGGTCCTGAAGCATTTCCGCGAGGAGGTCGTATGACCACTACTTTTACCCTCAACGGCGACACGGTCGAGGCCCTGGCGGGCGAGACGATCTGGCAGGCAGCGCACCGGCTTGGCGTCGAGATCCCGCATCTTTGCCACGCGCCGGAGCCGGGCTACCGGCCGGACGGCAACTGCCGCGCCTGCATGGTCGAGATTGAGGGCGAGCGGGTTTTGGCCGCCTCGTGCATCAGGGAGCCTAGCGAAGGCATGGTGGTGCATTCGGCCTCCGACCGGGCCCGGACGGCGCGCAAGATGGTGTTCGAGATGCTCGCCGCCGATCAACCGGCGCGTGCGGTGGCGCACGACCCGGACTCGAAATTCTGGCGCTGGGCCGACCGGGTTGAACTCGCCGGCAGCCGCCTGCCCGCGCGCGCGCCGATTGCCGCCGATTCGAGCCACACCGCGATGGCGGTCAACCTGGACGCCTGCATAAACTGCACCCTTTGCGTGCGGGCGTGCCGCGAGGTCCAGGTCAACGACGTTATCGGCATGGCCTACCGCGGCCATGGCAGCAAAGTGGTATTTGATTTCGACGATCCGATGGGCCACAGCACCTGCGTCGCGTGCGGCGAATGCGTCCAGGCCTGCCCGACCGGCGCCTTGATGGAGGCGGCCCTGGTCGACGAGAACGGCGTCGGCAGGACCGAGCCGCTGCGCGAAGTCGACAGCGTCTGCCCCTATTGCGGCGTCGGCTGCCAGATCACCTACCAGATCAAAGACAACGAGATCGCCGCGGTGCAGGGCCGTAGCGGCCCGGCGAACGAGAACCGGCTCTGCGTCAAGGGGCGCTTCGGCTTCGACTACGTCAAGCACCCGCACCGCCTGACCAAGCCGATGATCCGCCGCGACGACGCGCCGAAAAGCGCCGGCATCGATATCGATGCCGCCAACCCGTGGACCCATTTTCGCGAGGCGAGCTGGGCAGAGGCGCTCGACCGCGCCGGAAGCGGGCTGAAGACGATTCGCGACCGCGACGGATCGGGCGCGCTGGCCGGATTCGGATCGGCCAAGGGCTCGAATGAAGAGGCCTACATGTTCCAGAAGCTGGTCCGCGCCGGCTTCGGCACCAACAATGTCGACCACTGCACCCGGCTGTGCCACGCCTCCTCGGTCGCCGCGCTGATCGAAGGCATCGGCTCCGCCGCGGTCACCGCGCCGTTCACGGCGTGCAAGGATTCAGATCTGATCATCGTCATCGGCGCCAACCCGACCGAGAACCATCCGGTCGCCGCGACCTTCTTCAAACAGGCAGCGAAACGCGGCGCCACGCTGATCGTCATGGACCCGCGCGGCCAGGCGCTGAATAAGCACGCCCGCCACATGCTGCAGTTCAAGCCCGGCACCGACGTGGCGTTGCTGAATGCCCTGTTGAACGTTATCGTCGGCGAGGAGCTGTACGACCGGCAGTATGTCGAATCGCAGACCGAGGGCTTCGCGAACCTGAAAGCACACATCGCCGATTTCACGCCGGAAGCGATGTCGGAGATTTGCGGCATCGACGCCGACACCTTGCGGACGGTGGCGCGCAGCTACGCGCGGGCGGAATCCGCGATCATTTTCTGGGGCATGGGCATCTCGCAAAGCACGCACGGTACCGACAACGCGCGCTGCCTGATCGCACTGTCGCTGATCACCGGCCAGGTCGGACGGCCCGGCACCGGGCTGCATCCGCTGCGCGGCCAGAACAACGTGCAGGGCGCCTCGGACGCCGGGCTGATCCCGATCTTCTATCCCGACTACCAGTCGGTCGGCGCCGATGATATCCGCAAGCGCTTCGAGGATGTCTGGGGCACGCCGCTCGATCCGGAGAGCGGCCTGACCGTGGTCGAGATCATGGACGCGGTGCATGACGATATCATCAAGGGCATGTACATCATGGGCGAAAACCCGGCGATGTCCGACCCCGACGCCGACCACGCCCGCGAAGCGCTGGCCAAGCTCGAACATCTCGTCGTCCAGGATTTGTTCCTGACCGAGACCGCGTTCCACGCCGATGTCGTGCTGCCCGCCTCCGCCTGGCCGGAGAAGGACGGGACGGTCACCAACACCAACCGCCAAGTGCAGATGGGCCGCAAGGCGCTGGAGCTGCCCGGCGACGCCCAGCAGGACTGGTGGATCATCCAGCAAATCGCGAACAGAATTGGGCTCAACTGGAGCTACAGCCACCCGAGCGATGTGTTCGCCGAGATGAAAGGCGTCATGGATTCGCTCGACAACATCACCTGGGAGCGGCTCGAGCGCGAAAGCGCCGTCACCTACCCGGTCGATGCGCCCGACAAACCCGGCAACGAGATCGTCTTCGGCGACGGCTTCCCGACGGCGAGCGGCCGAGGCAAGCTGATGCCGGCCGACATCATCCCGCCGGACGAGCAGCCGGACGACGAATACCCGATGATCCTGACGACCGGCCGCCAGCTGGAACATTGGCATACCGGCGCCATGACCCGGCGCAGCCGCGTGCTGGACCAGATCGAACCGGAGGCTGTCGCGCAGATGTCGTCGCGCGATTTGCACAGGCTCGGCCTGAAAGCCGGCGATACGGTGCGCGTCGAAACGCGGCGCGGCGCGATCGAGCTGATGGCGCGGGTCGACGGGGCGATACCGGAAGGCATGATCTTCATCCCCTTCTGCTTTGCGGAAGCGCCGGCCAACGTACTGACCAATCCGCAACTCGACCCGATCGGCAAAATCCCCGAGTACAAGTTTTGCGCCGCCCGGGTGACGGGGGCCGGCGTAACGGCCGCAGCCGAGTAAATCGATATTCATGCGGCACGCGCATTGCTGCACTGCAAAATAACCGGCTGATTTTTCGCCGGACCGGCATTATTTGAAGATGAATTCCTTTGAATAGATGCGAGACGATCATGACGACCGAAAAGACATTCGAAGAAACCTATCCAAATTACCCCTTCGCCAAACTGGTAGAATTCGCCGTAGCGGTGGGCCGGACGCTTAAGAAGATGGGCTACGAAGACCGGAACCCCGAACGCCTGCCGGACCTCTTCCTTGAGAAATCCCTGGTTCGCTATCCGCTTTAAACGAGCCCGGTTTCTTCCGGCAGGCCGAGCATGATGTTCATGTTCTGCACGGCCATGCCGGACGCGCCCTTACCGAGATTATCCAGCAACCCGACCAGGACCGCCTGACCCTGCGCTTCGTTGCCGAAGACGTGCAGGCGCAATTCGTTGGTGCCGTTCAAGGCTTCCGGCTGCAGCCGGCTTAGCGCCGCGGCATCCTGCGGCGACGCCACCTTCACGAAGCGCCGTCCCGCGTAATAGTCCGCCAAAGCCTCGTGAATCTCGGCCGCCTTCGGCTGAGACGGCAACGCCCATAGCTGCAGGGGTATCTGCACGATCATGCCTTGCGCATAACGGCCGACACTCGGCACGAAAAGCGGCCGGTGCGTGAGGCCGGAATATTTGTGGATTTCCGGCGCGTGCTTGTGCTCCAGGGTCAAGCCATAGACCTGGAAGTTGTCGGTCGTATGGTTTTCCGCCGCCGCGTCTTCGAATGCCGTGATGAGCCCCTTGCCGCCGCCCGAATAGCCGGAGACGGCATTGATCGTCAGCGGCCAGTCCTGCTGCACGATCCCGGCTTCGACCAGCGGATGGATCAAGGCGATCGAGGCGACCGGATAGCATCCCGGATTGCTGACCCGCTTTGCCGCCGCGATACGTGACGTCTGCTCGGCGTCATACTCGCCCATGCCGTAAACCCAGCCCTCGGCCACCCGGTGCGCCGTACTGGCATCGATCACCCGCGCGTCCGGATCCTCGATCATCGACACCGCTTCCCGGGCCGCAGCGTCCGGCAGGCACAGGATCGACAGGTCGGCTCGGTTGAGCATCGCCTGCCGCCGCTGCGGGTCCTTGCGCTCCGACTCCTCAAGATGCAGCAATTCCACATCCTTACGGTCCGCGAGCCGCGCATGGATCTGCAAACCCGTCGTACCGACTTCCCCGTCGATAAATACCGTCGCCGCCATTTTCCTGTTCCCTTGCACAAAACAAATCGGGCGCCCCCGAAACTGGGCGCCCGACTCGTCGAACCATCCGTCTTTCAGAGACTCTAATCTACGCTATTTTCCACCTCGCAGACGTTGTCGTGCTTGCGGCATGGTTTGGACCCATCCAGGAAAAGTGGAGGCGCCCTACACCGTTTGCATTGCTTCTGCCTCGAATTTGACGGGGCTTGTGAAGTCCAGCGTCGAGTGCCGACGGACTGGATTATAGAACCCATCGATGTATCCGGCTATGGCAG
>JAKZTB010000249.1:0-5316 GCA_047517345.1 Alphaproteobacteria bacterium | reverse complement strand
AACACCGGAGCTCAATGCTGTCGTAGTCGTCCCGAAGAGCAATGCATACTGACATGGCGAATCTCCTTCGCCAGCCTTGAATCACATCCAGCCCAAAAAGGGAATCCCTTGCGAGTCAGAATTTTGCGCCGTTGGTATTACCCCTATGCGGTTTGTATGGCGTGCCTCACAAGGACGTGAAATACCTTTACACAATCTTTAAGGTTTCTTTATTCAGCCCTTACATCGATTCGCCATCTTCTTCACGCTAACCGGCGGAATCGCTGATTTCGACCGTTTTACGATCGTAACAAACCGGCAATATCGCCGGTTCAGCAAATGTAAGGAGAGGCTTAATGTCCACCCAAAAGAAATTCGCGTTGAAGAAGTCGGCCGCCGCGTTGGGCGCGGTCGCGATGCTTGCAAGCGTAACCGCGTTGCCGGCCGCCGCCGCGACAGCCGGCGATACGCCGGTGCAGTTCGCCAGCTGTAGCCCGTGCAAAGCCAAAGGTTGCAATCCCTGCAAGGCAAAAGGCTGCAACCCCTGCGCCGCGAAAGGCTGCAACCCTTGCGCCGCAAAGGGTTGCAATCCCTGCGCCGCGAAGAAAGGCTGCAATCCTTGCGCCGCAAAAGGTTGCAACCCCTGCAAGGCAAAGTAACGTCTAAGCCGTGAACCGGGGCCCGCGGGGGCCTTCGACCATGAACGAGAGAACGGGGGACCGTAATCGTGCAAAAAGGCATCCTACTCGCCGTCGCAGTGCTGTTCAGCGCCGCGATGGCGGCCCCGGCGACCGCCGCACCGGCGAAGCGGGTAACGCTCACCGGCGAAATCATCGATAGCTGGTGCTACATCACAGAAATCATGTTTGCAGAAGGCACCGCCCACCATCAATGCGCCACTTGGTGCGCGGCGGGCGGCATTCCGGTCGGCATCCTCGGCGACGACGGAAAAGTTTATATGGTCCTAAAACTTGGTCAGGACGATACCAACGTCGCGAACCCGGCGATCCTGCGTATTCAAACTCACCGCGTGACCGTCGATGGCGACGTCTATACGCGGGACGGAATCACCTACATCGTGGTCAATAAGATTGTGGACGATTCCGGAATCGTGAAGCAGACGCATGAAGATTACGGCATCCAGCCAGGAGGGTGAGGTTATGAGGAAATTCGTTCTATTCGCCCTGATGGCGGTTTCGGCCACGGCAATAGCCGCCAAGGCGAACGCCGCGGAAGAATGGGGCTTGCCAGACGAAAAGATCGCACGGTTCGAAGCGAAGGTCGTGGACGTCCTGTGCGAATTGTCGGGCGATTGCCCAAAGGCCTGCGGCGGCGGCAAACGCCAGCTCGGGCTCATCGATGGCAAGGGAAAACTGATCCTACCGTTGAAAAACAGTGTGATCTTCGCCGGCGCTGCCGACGAACTGATCGACTTCTGCGGCAAGCAAGTCATCGCCGACGGCCTGTTTGCGACGAACCGCGGCTATACGGTATTTGCGCTGCAATTCGTCAAAGAAGCGCCCAACGGAAAGTGGCGTCGCGCCAACCGCTTCCTGCCGAAATGGGCCAAGAAGAACGGCCTGCCGGCGAACAGCAAGAAGACCAACCGTTGGTTCGATCACGATCCTAAAGTGAAAGCGTCCATCTCAAAGGATGGTAAGCTTGGCCTTGGGCTGGAAGTGGACAAGGAATACCTGTCTAGGCAATGAGGATCGCGGCGATGAAATTGCGTACGACGGTCTTCGCATTGGCGACCGTTGTTCTTACGGTTGGGCAGGCGGCATCGCATGACGGTAAAAATCATGCGGCCACGCCGTCCCCCACCCTTGCGGCAAAGCCGCCTGCCCTTCCGTTCGATATCGGCGGTCCGTTCACGTTGACAGATCACAACGGCGAAGTACGGACCGACCGGGATTTTCGCGGCAGGTTCATGCTGGTCTTTTTCGGTTACGCGAACTGCCGGTCGATTTGTCCGGTCGGACTGCGGCGCATGACGGCGGCACTGGATGCACTCGGCGACGCCGGCGATAAAGTCCAGCCGTTGTTGATCAGTGTGGATGCCGCACATGACACACCGGAAAATATGCGCGCGGAAGTCGCCAAAATTCATCCTCGGCTATTGGGCCTTACGGGTTCCGATGTTCAGCTGAAAGCAGCCGCGAAAGCCTATCAGGTCGAATCCAAGCAGGTATCACAAACGCCCGACGGAAAACCGGTCTTCGCGCACGGCTCCTTCATTTATCTGATGGGCCCGGATGGAAAACTGGCGACGATCATTCCGCCGGTGCTCGGCGACGACCAGATGGCCGGGATCATGCGGCGTTACGTAAACTAGGACAGTCGGTCAGCGAGCCAGGTGGCCGAAAAGGAGAGCAGCCATGTTGATAAAATCCCCCCGCGGTTGGGAGCGCCCGATGTCGCAGGCGACGGCAGAACCGCTGTTTCAAAACCGCCGCTCCCTTGTCAAGGCGCTTGCCGCAGGCCCGATCCTAGCCGCTGCACCATTCCTGTTATCGGGCTGCGACGAGGGGCCTAAGGTGGCGCAGCTACCGCCTGAACCGGATCCGTCGGCGCCGCTCTATCCGGTCACGCGCAACGAGCGCTATAAGCTGGACCGGGCGATCACGCCGGAGAAGCTGGCCACCAGCTACAACAACTACTACGAATTCGGCTCGTCGAAATCCGTCGTGGCGGAATCTCAGGCATTACCGCTACGCCCCTGGCTGGTTACGATCGACGGGCTCGTCGAAAAACCGATCGAAATCGACGTCGATGCGCTGCTCAAGAAGATGCCGCTGGAAGAGCGCCTATACCGGCACCGTTGCGTCGAAGCCTGGTCGATGGACGTGCCTTGGAGCGGCTTTGCTCTGAAAGCGTTTGTCGAATTCGCCAGGCCTTTGTCATCGGCAAAGTTTCTTCAGATGACGAGCTTCCACAACCCGGAAATCGCGCCTGGACAAAACTCGTCGTGGTATCCCTGGCCCTACGTCGAAGGCGTGACCCTCGCGGAGGCGACCAACGAACTGGCGTTCATCGCGACGGGCGCTTACGGCAAGCCGCTACCGAAGCAAAACGGGACGCCGTTGCGTCTGACGCTGCCGTGGAAATACGGCTTCAAGTCCGCCAAGGGGCTCGTCCGGTTTACTTTCACCAAGAAACGGCCTGTCGGGTTTTGGGAGCGCATTCAGCGCAAAGAATACGGGTTCTGGGCCAACGTCAATCCGGAGGTTTCGCATCCGCGTTGGAGCCAAGCGCGGGAGCGCGTTCTCGGCTTGAACGGAAAGGTTCCCACGCGCCTGTACAACGGCTATGCCGAATATGTCGCCCACCTGTACAAGGATATGAAGAACGAGCGCCTCTTCATGTAGCCGTTTCAGCACCGTCGACGCTGCACAGGACATGATCGACGTCGTCGTCGCCGAACGGTACCCCGACGAGTTCAAATATTCGACGACCGCCCGGCGCATCGAAACTCGACTTGTCGCGGCACGGCGAAGCTTCTGCCGCCGTTTTGCGCGCTACAGACAATATCCATTGCGAAAGCAGTGCCGAAATTTCGGCTCCTCCTTCGAATACGCTGCTTCCGTTCGGCCCCCGATAAGCGCGGAGCGCGGTGGCAAAGGTGGAATCCGGCCGTAAACAATCCGACGGTCCGCACCGAAACAAAATCAGACTGGGCCACCGCGGTGCAATATCCGATATTCGTAAGTCATCACGGACGGGCATCGGACGCAACGCCCGCAATTTGTTCCAATACGTCACGATATCGGCAGAACCCGGAGGGGTAACGTCGCGCATCTCTTCGCGATCGACATTCGCGTCGGCAGCCAAATATCGCGGTGCCGCCCGCATCGTAGCGAGCGTTTCGGTAATATCGCTCTTCTTGTCACGAGCGTCTGGACTACGGCGCAACGAGACGTTCGCTAGAGAGGCGAGACCGGCCTTCTCCCGGGGTGCCATTTTCGGCCGTTCGTCGGGTTGCATCGTTACCCGTCGTCATTGAGACACGGGCAATTGGTGTCGATTGCCGGTGTCACGGAAGCGAGATATGCATCAAGAGCATCGAGCATGATCACCTGACCGCTGCGCCGCAGGTGCGCTGCCGCCAGCTTAAGCCGAAGATGCCGGTCCGGATCGAGTCTGACGGACAGTTTCACCCGCCCCTTTGCGGGTATCGGATCGGCGCCGTCAGAGTACGTCCTTCGTATTTCCGCGAAATTCGAAGGCTCCATACTGTGGTCAGAAGCCTGCGCTTCGACAGAGTCCGGAGAGGTTTGCTTTTCTACTGGAAACGCTTCGAGGAACGACGTAACCGAGTTGCTGGGGACCGCAGCGCCTTTGTTCGCCAAAAGTGCGCTGGTCAGCGCTGCCGATGCATGATTGGAACTCATGGCAACACCTCACCACCGACCGAGCGAATAGCGTACGAGGGATCGGGTGGCGGCAACGAATTGGTCGCCATGATATCCGCAGAATATTCACGCTGAAGCCGCGTTTCGAGATATGCCCAGAGTCTCTCGATCTCACCTGCGGACCGTGTTGTGCGCGGCATTTCCATGACCGTACGGCCATCGATCATGCTGACCGCGAAATCGGTTCTCTGGTGAACGATCGACGGCGCCAGGGTGCCATGTTGCGACAGGGCGATCGCCGCCTCGGAAGTGATCCGCGCGCGCGGCGTCGCCCCGTTGATAACGAACACCATGGTCTTGCCCATCTTTTCGACCAGCTCGATTGTCGCACCGGCGGCGCGCAAATCGTGCGGACTCGGACGCGTCGGAATAAGAACAAGATCGGCGAGCTTGATGACGTGCGCGATCGTCAAGGTGATCGCGGGCGGCGTATCGACGATAAGCAACCGAATTCCCAGCCGCGCCATGCGTTCGATATCGTTCGGCAGTTGAGAGATGATCGTGCGCGCGAAAACCGGCGTGTCAGCCTCCCGCTCGTTCCACCAGTCCGACAGGCTCCCCTGCGGATCGGTATCGACCAGCGCGATCGGACCCGCGCCTGCGCGTTCGGCCTGCACCGCCAAATGTCCCGCCAGCGTGGTCTTACCCGAACCGCCCTTCCGAGACGCTACCGCCATCACCAACATCGCGCATACTCCTAATGTCAAAGCCAAGCGGATATCCACGAAGCTCAATCGCCCGGCTCCGGAAAACAGGGACGTATTCGCCAAGCATGGAATTCAGATTTCTTAGTGTCCGTCCGGGGACTTTATGAGTCGGATGAATCGGTTATCCGGCGCCCCCTCTTGAAGAGCTGAATCAGCTGTGATTCTCTGGGGTGGTGAATTTACTCTTGAGGTGCCCCATGTGGACTGCCGACAACCGC
>JAKZTB010000248.1:0-12631 GCA_047517345.1 Alphaproteobacteria bacterium | reverse complement strand
AGGTATCGGTGACGACGCAATCGGCCCCGTCTACCGCTTCGCGCGGATCGGCCGTCAGCCTGACTTTTCCGCCTTGCGCTTCCGCCCAGGCCAAGGTGTCTGCATCCGGCGACAATTCCGGCGGACATGCGAGACGCAGTTCGAAGTCGAACCGGACGGCGGCTTGTATCCAGCTCAGCGCCATATTGTTGCCGTCGCCGCTCCAGGCAATGACCTTGTTCCGGATCGGGCCGCGATGTTCTTCGAATGTCATGACGTCCGCCATCAGCTGGCAGGGATGGGTATCGTCGGTCAGGCCATTGATTACCGGTACGGTCGCGTATTCCGCCATCTCGTGCAGCTTGTCCGGCGAGGTGGTGCGCATCATGATGATATCGACGAAACGGGACAGCACGCGGGCCGTGTCGGCGACGGTTTCACCGTGGCCGAGCTGCGCGTCGTTATGCGTCAGATGGACGGTTTCGCCACCGAGCTGGCGCATCCCCACATCGAAACTGACTCGCGTGCGGGTCGACGGCTTCTCGAACACCAGTGCGAGATATTTTCCTTCCAACGGCCGCATGTTCGCCGCCGTCCCCTCTTTGAAACCCCTGCCCAGGGCGAACATCTCCCGCAGCGTGGCCTCGTCGAAGGGCTCGATATCCAGAAAGTGCTTGGGCTTAGCCATCGCCCGAAGTCCAATTCTTGCCGACCCGGTCGATGATCCCGATGGCTTCGTCGATGTGGCTTTCTTCGATTATCAGCGGCGGTAGAAGTCGTACGACATTGTCGCCGGCCGGTACCGTCAACATGCCTTCATTCTGAAACGCGACGACCACATCGGCAACCGGGACGACGCATTTGATGCCGATCATCAGGCCGGCGCCTCGGATGGACTCGAAAACGTCCGGGTAGCGCGCGACGGTTTCGCTCAACCGCTCCCAAAGAAGCCGCCCGGTCTTGTCGACACTGTCGAGGAAGCCGTCTTCGAGAAGCACGTCGAGCACCGCGTTGCCGACCGCAACGGCGAGCGGATTGCCGCCGAAGGTGCTGCCATGCGTGCCGGGCAGCATGCCTTTCGCTGCTTCCTCGGTGGCCAAGAACGCACCGATCGGGAAGCCACCGCCGATACCCTTGGCAATCGCCATCACGTCCGGCGTGATCCCGGCCCATTCATGGGCGAAAAACTTGCCGGTCCGGCCGTTGCCGCACTGGACCTCGTCGAGCAACAGCAGCACGCCGAACTCGTCCGCAATTTCCCGCAGGCTGCGCAAATAATCCAGATCGGCAGGCCTGACGCCGCCTTCGCCCTGGATCGGTTCGAAGGCGATTGCTGCAGTCTCCGGGCCGATCGCAGCGCGCAACTCATTCAGGTTATTGAACGGAACCTGGTCGAAGCCGTCCACCGGCGGGCCGAAGCCTTCCAGATGTTTCTCGTTCTTAGCGGCGGCGATGGTCGCTAACGAACGGCCATGGAACGACCCTTCGACGGTCACGACGCGCCAGCGCTCGGGCGCTCCGTTGACGAAATGATAGCGGCGACACAGCTTTATCGCGCCTTCCATCGCTTCGAGGCCGGTACTGCAGAAGAACACCTTGTCCGCGAACGTCGCCGCCGCGAGGCGGTCGGCCAGCCGCGTCTGATCGGGGATGTTGTAAAGGTTCGAAACGTGCCACAGCGTGGCCGCCTGATCCTGCAACGTCTTCACCAGATGCGGATGTAAATGGCCCAACGAGTTCACCGCGATCCCGGCGGCGAAGTCGAGGAATCGTCGACCGTCCGTCGTGTAGAGATAAGCGCCTTCGCCTCGTTCGAACTCCAAGTCGTAACGACCATATGTCGACATAACTGCGGACATCGCAGGGCCTCCTAAAAATGCCAATTACAGATGTTTCCGATGAGAAAGGCGCGGAGTATCGGCACTTGCCCGGAGCCTGTCAACTTCCGGTTAACCGGTGTTAGGAGCGTGTTTCACAGCAAATTGTAACCGGTCAGGTCGGCGGACAGTTTAGCCGGGGTCGTAAACCGAATGCCGTGAAACCCCAACATCTCCGCCGCAGCGATGTTTTCGTCGCGGTCGTCGATAAAGATCGCGCGCACCGGCTCGACTGAATACCGCTCCATCAGAATATGGAAGATCGCTTCGTCCGGCTTCTTTGTCCCCTCGAAGCCGGAAATCACAAGCCCGTCAAACAGATCGAGAAATTCGAAGCGGTTGCGTGCGTACGGCCAGGTCTCGACCGACCAGTTACTCAAGGCGTAAAGCCCGACGCCGCGGGCGTGGAGGGAACGGAGAACGTCTACGCTGCCGTCGATTTGTCCTTGCATCATTTCCGGCCAACGCTTCCAGAAGGCTTCTATATACGCCGCCATGCCGGGATGCTGGCGGGACAGCATCGCAACGCCCTTTGCCATCGGAAGACCGCCATCCAGCTGATGGATCCAGTCGATACTGCATATCTCGGCGAGGAACCTCTCCATCGCGGTCTCGTCTTCGAACATCTTGCGGTAAAGGTGGCGCGGGTCCCAATCGATCAGAACGCCGCCGAGATCGAAAACGACGTTCCGCGGCGTGCCGTGCCCGTCCACCGTCAGGAAACCGAGGCGTTCGCTTCGACGAAGGCGCGGAACATCTTTTCGACCGGTTCCCGGTTGAGGTCGCGCGTGATCATGACGATGCGGCTGCGCCGGTCGTCGTCGGGCCATGCGTCGAGCATCGCCGGAGGGTGGAAGACATGTTGCACGCCGTGCACTGCGACGGGATTGTCGGTGTCGGTGACGTGAAGAATACCCTTTACGCGCAGGAGGGCGTCGCCGTGAGTCGCGATCAACGCCTCCATCCAGTCGGCGAAGGCATCCCACGGCATTCGAACCTCCGAGGTCAGGCAGAAGGCGCGTATCCGGTCGTCGTGGCGGTTGACGTCGTGGCGATCGTGGTCGTGGACGTCCGCATAGGCTTCTTCGCGCAGCCAACGTGCGACGTCGGGAGACTTCGTTTCCGGATCGTAGAGGCCGACGCCGAACAACGTATCGGCAGCGATTTCGCCGTGGGCGACGATGAGGATCGGTGCCGCCGGGTTGATGCCGCGAAGACGCTCGGACAGCGCCGCTGCGGCGGCGTCCTCGATCAGGTCGCGTTTGGTCATCAGCAGCCGGTCTGCCACGGCCGCCTGCTTGATCGGCTCGAACTGCGCATCCATTTGGGCGAGCCCATGAACGCCGTCCACCGTCGTGATCACTCCGTCCAGCCGGTAGCGCGCGGCGAGCAGCGGGTCGGTCATCAGCGTGTGCAATATCGGCGCCGGGTCGGCTAGTCCGGTCGTTTCGATGACGAGGCGCGCAAACTCCGGCACTTCGCCCGTGACCCGCCGCCGGAACAGGTTACGCAGCGTATCGATAAGGTCGCCGCGGATGGTGCAGCACAGGCACCCGCTATTGAGTATGACGACATCGTCGCTCGAGGACTCCACAAGCATATGATCGAGCCCGACCTCGCCGAATTCGTTGATTACGACGGCGGTATCGTGCATCGCGGGATCGCGCAGCAAGTGCGACAGCAGCGTCGTTTTGCCGCTGCCAAGAAAGCCGGTCAACACGGATACGGGGATCCGTTCTCCGGAATCGTGAATTTGAACTTCGGTCACGGTGCTATCCGGTGGGCTTTGGTCGGCAATCGGGGCAAAGCCCGGTGACTTCGATCATCTGTCGTTGCGCCAGGAACCCCATTGCTCCGGCGGTGTGCTTCACCGCCTCGTTGATTTTAGGATCGTCCAATTCCGCCGCCGTGCCGCAGCGTTCGCAGATCAGGAACTGGCCGGTATGACGCTCGTCTGGATGGGTGCAGCCGACAAAGGCATTCATGGATTCGATCCGGTGGATCAAACCGATTTCGGTCAGGAAATCCAGCGCGCGGTAAACGGTCGGCGGCGCCGCGCGGGGGTATTCCGATTTCAGGGCTTCCAGGATCGCATAGGCGCCGATCGGCTGATGGCCGCTCCAAATCAATCCGAGGACGCGCTGCCGGATCTTCGTAAAGCGCATGCCGCGCTCCGCACAGAGCCGGGTCGCAACGTCGATCGCTTCGTCGATGCAAAGTTGGTGATCGTGAGGCTCGGCCTTAAAGGCGTGCGGCAGTGGCATGAAACGAGTATAGCACTGGCAAAGTGCGCTTCTAAGGAATTCCGCTACACACTTCCGTATCGGCGCCCGTTGGTATAAGGACAGGCACGACATGCAGATCATTACGGATCTCGACAGCATTCCCGAGAATGCGCGGCAAGGCGTCGTGGTGCTGGGTAATTTCGATGGGGTGCACCGCGGGCATCAGGCCGTAATCGGATGCGGCGCCGACCTGGCGCGCAACGACGGGGTCCCGTTGGTCGTGTTGACCTTCGAACCGCATCCGCGGAGCTTCTTTCGACCGCACGATGCGCCCTTCCGCCTGACGCCTTTTCACAACAAAGCGCATCATATCGAAGCGCTTGGCGTTGATGCGCTTATCGCCCTGACGTTCGACGAGAAATTGTCGCACCTGGACGGCGAAGCATTCATTCAACGCGTCATCGCCAAGGGCCTCGCGGCCCGGCATATCGTGGTCGGACAGGATTTTCGCTTCGGACACCAACGGAGCGGCGATACGGCGCTTCTTGAGTCGCAAGGTGAAATAGGCGGCTACGCGGTGACGACCGTTGCGCCGGTCGCGTCGGCGGATGCCGAAATCTACTCTTCCAGCCATATTCGCGAGCAGCTCGAAAGCGGTAAGCCGGCTCACGCAGCGGCGATGCTGGGCCGTCCGTTCGAAATCGAAGGACAGGTCGAGCACGGCGACGAGCGTGGCCGGACCTTGGGATTCCCGACGGCGAACATCGATATCGGCGACTATATCCGCCCGTCGCGCGGTGTTTACGCCGTTCGCGCCGGCCTCGAGACGGGGCGCGAGATCAGGTGGATCGATGGCGTCGCCAATTTCGGCAATCGCCCTACCATCGGTGGCGACAGCTTGCTGTTGGAGGTGCATCTGTTCGATTTCGACGGCGATCTTTACGGCATGACGCTACGGGTTGCCCTGATCGAATATCTGCGGCCCGAACGGAAATTCGATGGTCTCGACGCCTTGAAGGCGCAGATTAGCGACGACAGCGCCACGGCCCGTCGCGTTCTGACGGTTCGTGCGGCAGGAGCGTCTTGACCATATGTGTAATTCAAACCACTCGGGGGCGATGCATAGGATCGCGCGCCCGCCAAAAGGCGGAAAACCAATGATTATTGCGGAAATGGAGCCCGTGCAATGAGCGCGGATTACAAGGATACGGTCTTCTTGCCGAAGACGGATTTCCCGATGAAGGCGGGGTTGCCGAAACGGGAACCCGAACTGCTGGCGCGCTGGGCTGAAATCGACTTGTGGGGGCAGTTGCGCTCCCAATCGGAAGGCCGGGAGCCGTTCATCCTGCATGACGGACCGCCCTATGCGAACGGTCACTTGCATATCGGGCACGCGCTTAACAAAATTCTGAAGGATGTCATCAACCGCTTCGAACAGATGCGCGGCCGCGATGCCCACTATGTCCCGGGCTGGGATTGCCACGGGCTGCCGATCGAATGGAAGATCGAGGAAAAATACCGCGAAGACGGCCGCGACAAGGACGAGGTGCCGATTGCCGAATTCCGTCAGGAATGCCGCGAGTTCGCCGACCATTGGATCGATGTGCAGCGCGAGGAATTCAAGCGGATGGGCGTCGACGGCGATTGGGACGACCCCTATACGACGATGGCCTATCACGCCGAAGCGCAGATCGCCGCGGAATTGATCAAGTTTGCCGAATCAGGCCAGCTCTATCGCGGCTCCAAGCCGGTCATGTGGTCGGTCGTCGAGCGGACCGCGCTTGCCGAGGCGGAAGTCGAGTACGAAGACCATGTTTCACCGACCATCTGGGTGAAGTTCCCGGTCACTCGAACGAGTGCGGATGCGCTTGCGGGCGGGTCGGTCCTGATCTGGACGACGACGCCTTGGACCATCCCCGCCAATCGGGCGATCGTCTATTCCTCGGCGATCGAGTATGGGCTTTACGAGATAACCGCCGCGCCGGACGACAATTGGGCGAAAGCGGGGGAACGGCTGATTCTAGCCGATATGCTTGCCGATAGCGTCAAGAAGGCCGCGCGCATCGAGGACTGGACCCGTCATGGCGACGTCGATCCGTCGCAGATCGAACGCTGCGCGCATCCGTTGCGGGACTACCCCGGCGGGGACGGGTTCTGGGACTACGACGTTCCCCTGCTGCCCGGCGATTATGTCACCGACGAAGCGGGCACGGGCTTCGTTCACTCCGCGCCTGGCCATGGCGCCGACGACTACAACACATTCGATCAGAACCGCGCACTATTCGCGTCGGTCGGTTTGCAGGAAGTGCCCCATACGGTGGGCGAGCGCGGCGAGTATTACGACAAGGTGCCGTTGCTTGCCGGAAAGCGGATTTACGACGAAAACGGCAAGGAGGGTGATGCCAACGCCGCCGTCATCGACTTGCTGATGGAAAGCGGTGCGCTGATCGCGCGCGGCCGGCTGAAACACCAATATCCGCACTCCTGGCGCTCCAAGGCGCCCCTGATCTTCCGCAATACGCCGCAATGGTTCATTTCCATGGGCGACGATCAGGGCGAAACGGGGCTGCGCGGTAAGGCTTTGAAGGCAATCGACGAGACCGCATTCTACCCGGCCAGCGGCCGCAACCGGTTGTACAGCATGATCGAGCAGCGGCCCGACTGGGTGATCTCGCGCCAGCGCGCCTGGGGCGTGCCCATCGTGGTGTTCGTGGAAAAAGCGACGGGCAAGATCTTGTTCGATGCGGACGTCAATAGGCGAATCGTCGACGCCTTCGAGGAAGAAGGCGCCGACGCCTGGTTCGCCAGCCCGCCGGCGCGCTTCCTCGGCGAAGGCCGCGATCCCGACGGTTTCGAACAGGTGACCGATATTCTCGACGTCTGGTTCGATTCCGGTTCGACGCATAGCTTCGTGCTGGAGCATCGAAACGATCTGCATTGGCCCGCGTCGCTTTATCTCGAGGGCTCGGACCAGCATCGCGGCTGGTTCCATTCTTCGCTGCTCGAATCCTGCGGTACGCGCGGCCGGGCGCCCTTCGAATCCGTCCTCACCCATGGCTTCGTCATGGCGGAAGACGGGCGCAAGATGTCGAAGTCGCTCGGCAACGTGGTCGTTCCGCAAGAGGTCACCGACCAGTACGGCGCCGAAACGCTGCGTCTGTGGGTCGTCGCGTCGGACTATTCCGAGGATCTGAAGATCGGCCCGGAAATCATAAAACGCCTGATCGACTCCTATCGCAGGCTACGCAATACGTTGCGCTGGCTGCTGGGCAACCTCGGCACCTACGATCCGGCGGGGCGCGTCCCGGTCGAAGACATGCCGGAACTGGAGCGCTGGATTTTACACAGGCTGCATGGTCTGGACGGCTTGGTGCGCGCCTGCGCCGCCGAATACGATTTTCATCGGATTTTCCGAGAACTGCACGATTTCTGTGCCGTCGACCTGTCGGCATTCTATTTCGACATCCGCAAAGACTGCCTGTATTGCGCCGCCGAGGACGATCCGACACGGCGTGCGACGCTGACCGTACTGGACGAGATATTCAATTGCCTGACCGCCTGGTTCGCGCCGATCCTTTGCTTTACGGCGGAAGAAGCGTGGCTGGCCCGGACCGGCGACGCACGGGACAACAGCGTGCATCTGCGGCAGTTCCCCGACCTGCCCGACAGTTGGTCCGACGACGTGCTGGCGGCGAAATGGGAAACCGTCCGGCAGGTCCGGCGGGTGGTCACCGGCGCATTGGAAATCGAGCGCGCGGAGAAGCGCCTCGGGTCGAGCCTGCAGGCTGCACCGACCGTCTATATGACGGCGGCGGCGATTACGGCGTATGAGGGCATCGATGCGGCGGAAATTGCGATTACCTCCGACCTGACGGTCGTCGAAGGCGCGCCGCCGAGCGATGCGTTTACCCTGCCCGAGGCGCCTGGAATCGGCGTCGTCGTCACACCGGCGGAAGGTGCCAAATGCGAACGATGCTGGCGTGTGCGGCCCGACGTGAATGCGGATCGCGGTTTGCCGGGAATTTGCGGCCGCTGCGCCGACGTCGTACGGACCTTGCGGCCGGCAGCCGAATAGGGGCTCAGCGTGTTGTTTCGTCTCGGATTGTGCGGCGCGGCGGTCGTCGTCGCGTTGGATCAGCTCAGCAAATGGATCCTGCTGACCGAAGTTATGGCGCCGCCGCGGATCATCGAAGTCACTGGATTCTTCAATCTCGTCCTGGTCGGCAACCGCGGCGTTAGTTTCGGACTGCTCAGCAGCGATACGCCGTGGGTGCAACCGGCTTTGGCCGCGTTCGCGGCAGTCGTCGCGGTGTTTCTGGGATTTTGGCTGCACCGCGCCGACAATCGCATCCTGGCGCTATCGCTCGGACTGGTCATCGGCGGGGCGCTCGGCAATGCGATCGATCGTTTGTGGCACGGGGTGGTTGTCGATTTTCTCGATTTTCATGTGGCAGGTTATCATTGGCCGGCGTTCAATATTGCGGATTCGGCAATAACGGTTGGCGTGATATTGATTTTGGTCGAGGGATTGTTTGCCGGCCGAAAACAAACCAAGTAATATGCGAACGTTCACAACGGCGATAACGCGCGAGGATTTATGAAAGTTCGTGGCGTCTTATCATTAGTTGTCGGATTTGCCGCGATCATCGGAATGGTGGGTTGCAGCGACAAAAGCGGCAATATTCTGGGCTTCGAGAAATCTTCGCCGGATGAGTTCGCGGTCGTCAAACGCGCGCCGCTGACCTTGCCGCCGAATTACGGTCTCCGCCCTCCAAGACCGGGCGCAGCGCGGCCTCAAGCCGTGTCGCCGCGCGAGGAAGCGAAAAAAAGCGTTATCGGAACCACGCAGGTTAAGCCGCAGCGGACGCGGCGTAATGTGCGCGCCGAGCAGGAACGGCGCATCGGCACGCGGTCGAGCAGCGAGGTGGCGCTGCTGAAACGTACCGGCGCGATCAATGTCGATCCCAATATTCGCGATATCATCAATCGGGAAGCCGTTGGCGCTGCGAGCGAGCCGGACACGAGTTTTGTCGATACGTTATTGTTTTGGCGCGACAAAGAACCGAAAGCTCCGGATAATATCGATCTCGTCGTCGATGCGAAGGGCGAAGCCCGCCGCCTGCGGGAGAACAAGATCCTCGGCAAGCCAATTACCAGCGGCGTGACGCCGACGATCAAACGCAAGGAAGCCGGACTCCTGTTTTAATTCGGTGCAGCGATTTGCGCAGATGATCAAAAAGTCGTGCGCGACAGGCGATAGTCCCTTGAGCATTCGCGCCGAACGTCCCATCTTTGCTGTATCCATTAGCGTGGGGTAATCCATGTCGCGCCGTACGATTTCTTGTTTTCTAACGATGACGTTGATCCTTGCGGGGCTGCCGTCGCTGGCCGCCGCCATGGTCTTCAATCCGGAGAGCATTACGTTGAAAAACGGCATGCAAGTGGTCGTCGTGACGAACCACCGTGTGCCGGTCGTTACGCACATGGTTTGGTACAAGGTGGGGGCCATGGACGAGCCGCCGGGTAAGTCCGGCCTGGCGCACTATCTCGAACACCTCATGTTCAAAGGTACGAAGACGCTGAAACCCGGCGCGTTTTCCGCGACGGTGGCGCGCAACGGCGGTCGGGAGAATGCGTTTACCTCGAACGACTATACCGGCTACTACCAGTCCGTTGCGGTGGACCGTTTGCCGCTGATGATGAAGATCGAGGCGGACCGCATGACCAATCTGGTCCTCGGCGATGAGATCATCGAGCCGGAGCGGGCGGTCGTAATCGAAGAGCGGCGGAGCCGCACCGATAGGGACCCTTCGTCGAAGCTGGGCGAACAGGTTCGTGCCATGATGTTTCAGAATCATCCCTATCGAATTCCGATTATCGGCTGGCAGCACGAAATCGAAGGGCTGACACGCGCCGACTTGCTTTCTTTCTACAACGATTGGTACGCGCCGAACAACGCGATCCTGGTAGTTTCCGGCGATATCACGATGGAGCAGGTTCGCCCCATGGCGGAAAAATACTACGGTGTCATACCGGCCAAACCGTTACCCAAGCGCGTGAATTGGGCCGAACCGCCGCTCAATGCGGACGTGCATGTCGTTCTCGAGCATGACCGGGTGCGCCAACCCGCTTGGTCTCGCCGGTTCATCGCGCCGAGCCAAATGCACGGCGCGAGGGAGCATGCGGACCCCCTCCAAATTCTAGGCGAGGTCTTGTCGGGCGGCGCCACCAGCCGGCTTCACCGAAAGCTGGTCGTGGAAAAGAAGATCGCTGTCAGTGCGGGCAGCTGGTACAGCGGCCGGTCGCGTGGCCCGGGCACTTTGGGATTTTACATTTCGCCGTCGCCTGACGGCGATGCCGAGGCCGCCGGTAAGGCGATGAATGCGGAAATCGATCTATTGATCGAAAAAGGTGTGACCGAAGAGGAAGTGGCCAAGGCGGTGCAACGCCTCCAGGACTCGGCGATTTATGCACGCGACTCCTACCGCACCCCGGCCCGTGTCCTTGGCGGTGCGCTGGCCATCGGCCGGACGGTGGCGGATGTGGAATCATGGCCGGAACGGATCGGCGCGGTGACCGTCGACGCGGTCAACCGCGCGATTGCGTATGTCCTAAAGGACCGCAAGTCGGTTACCGCGCTTCTGCTGCCGAAACCGGCGACTTAAGTGAGGAACGGGCACGATGTATAGGCAATTCAGTTCGTGGGTTTCCGGCATTCTGATCGCGCTGGTCGTTCTTGTCGCTTCTGTCGCGCCAAGCCACGCCGTGAAAGTCGAGCGCGTCGTGAGCCCGGGTGGAATCGAAGCGTGGCTGGTACGAGATCACAGCATACCGATCACCGCCATCGAGTTTTCTTTCCGTGGCGGCGCGGCGTTGGACCCAGAGGGTAAGGCCGGATTGGCGAAGATGGTGTCGAGCCTACTCGATGAAGGCGCCGGCGATCTGGACAGTCAGGCCTTTCAAGGCCGGCTCGAAAGCCTGTCGATCCGCATGAGTTTCAGCGCCGGTCTGGAGACGTTTCGCGGCAGTTTCAAAACCTTGAACCGGAACCGTGACGAAGCCGTATCGTTGCTGCGCATGGCGTTGAACGAGCCGCGCTTCGATGCCGAGGCGATCGAACGCATGCGCCGGCAAATCACCGCGGGCTTGAAACGAAAATCGACCGACCCGAACGTCTTGGCGAGCCGGGTCTGGCGTCGCGCTGTCTTCGGCGGACATCCCTATGGCCGGCCGGTCGGTGGCACAATGGGCTCGATCGCGGACATTACGGCAAAGGATTTGCGCGACTTCGCGGACAGCCGCTTTGCGCGGGGCAATCTCATCGTCGGTGTGGTCGGCGACGTTAAGGCCACCGATTTGGCGCCGATGCTGGACAGAATATTCGGTGCGCTTCCGGCCTCGACGGAAGAGGCTGGCCTCACCGATACTGAAACTGCGGCCAAGGGCGAGACCTTTGTCGTCCAAATGGACATTCCGCAAAGCGTCGTCGTTTTCGGCCAACAAGGCATCAAGCGCGACAGTCCCGATTATTACGCCGCCTATATCATGAATTATACTTTGGGCGGCGGCGGGTTTTCGTCGCGGCTTTACACCGAGGTGCGCGAGAAACGGGGCCTCGCCTACAGCGTCTACAGCTATCTCAACCCGATGCAACGCGCGGCGATAATCTCCGGCGGCGTGGCGACGCGTAACGACCAAGTTGCGCAATCGATCGCCGTTATCCGCGAAGAGTGGGGCCGGATGGCCGAGTCGGGGCCAAACGCGCAGGAACTTGCCGACGCGAAGACCTACCTCAACGGGTCGTTTCCGCTGCGGTTAAGCAGTACCGGCAGCATCGCCCGAATGCTCGTCGCCATGCAGTATCATAAACTCGGTATCGACTATATCGGCCGCCGCGACGACTTGATCAATGCGGTTACTCTGGCGGACGTGCAGCGCGTGGCGCGGCACATGCTCGATCCGAAAAATCTGACGGTCGTCGTCGTCGGAAAGCCGGAGAGTATCGAGCCCACCGCCGAAGCCCCGGAAATTGAGAGCTAGTGGATTGTATCCACTAACATGACTGCCAGCGACGGACCGGAAACTATTTTGGCGTCGGCACTTATTTTCCGCGCGAACGCATCGCCTCTATCGGCGGTAAAACGAAGCAGCTCGAACGGGACGCCGATACCGGCAGGCGTTTGACGAACCAATTTGCGCCAACAGCGGGACGGCGGTCTACAGGACCCTCGAAATGCGGCCCGATCATGTCGGTATTGCCGTGGGGTGCTTTGCCGACCCGAAGTTCGTCGCACCGGCCCGCGTCGGTTTTGCGGAGAAACAGCACCATTGGGTGACGTTTCCGGACGATATGCCGTCCACCCCGGAGCTCGCTTGCTAGACGCTGATTTGCAACGATTGCGGCCGTGAGACTAGAGCATTTCAAGTTTGATTGAATCCATAGCCTGAGTTCCTGAAGTAGTTCGCGCATTCCTCAGGCGGGAAATGTTCGATGATCTCGGCGATGGCCGCCCAGAGGTCATCGACGGTTCTCGCGGAGACCGATCGGAG
>JAKZTB010000247.1:0-11641 GCA_047517345.1 Alphaproteobacteria bacterium | reverse complement strand
TGCGTGCTTATTGCGCCAGCTGGAGCCGTTCTGGTCGCTCAGATGGTCCTCATCGTCTCGGAGGATGGCGAAACCGCCTTCGTCGCGTTATGTTTCGCCGTCGAGTGAAACCCGGTCAATAGCGCCTTTTTCAACGGGCTGCTAACGCATGGCGTATCCAGATCCACAAATCGTCGCGCGGACCGACGATCAGAGGCCAAATGTCGTTGCGCAACAGCTTCCACCTGCGAATGAACGGCCCCAGGAGCAACCGCCCGGCCAACGTCTGATTGGCCATCAGCAGACCGCGCCACCAGCCGGAATGATCCTCCCACGCGCCGCGCGCGTGATAGAGCGTTTCCGTGTCCTGGCCCGGATAGGTCAGCCGTGCGTTGCGGTGGTGGATAGTATGGTTGCGGCGGTAGATCTCGAAGGGAAACCAGAGCCCCAGCGGCGGCCAAACGATTGCGGTCCGCAGCCAGCGCGGAATCGAGCGCCAGCCATGCACCGCCTCGTGCTGGAAATTGAAGTGCCAGGCCGTGACATAGGCGCCCGCCCGCCGGCAGCAGCAGCCACCACGGGACCGCCGCGTGAAACCAGACAAGAGTGAACCAGCAGGTATAAACCACCGCTGCCAACACCCAGGTCGGCGCTTCGCTCGCAACCATCCAACTTCCGTTACCGATGGATATAGGGGCAGAAGTGCTCATCAAACGGTGCTTAAACGATTTCGAAATGCGCTTCGACGGGTTGCCGCAATTCGCCGTTGATCGGCAGGATATCCTGCGGACAGGCGGAAAACGCCACGATAAGATCCATCTCCGCGCGCAGCAGGATGTAATCACCGGGTTTTGTGACTGGCGCCTCGAAGCTCAAACCGCCGGCGTCGGTCCACGGAATATTCATGAACAGGTTCAGCGGACTCGGGGTTTTAGGCGCTTTCAGTCCAAGGGCATCGAGCGCCGCGTGGAGATTGTCGGTGCAGTTGTCGTGATACTCCGTACAGCCCAGCAGCCCGTACCGGTAATTGTCGCAAGCGGCCAACAGCGTATCGTGCACGCCCGGCGAGGTGTCCTCCAGGACCGTCAGCATGACGCGCCGGCTGTTGCTGTAGAACGCGTCGCCGACATCGAGGCGCATCTTCAGGACGGTCGCCCGCGTCGCCTCCATCGACATGCTCTCGGCCATGTCGTCCGCATTGAACGCCCAGGTGTCGACGACCTGTGCCCCATGGGTGTTCACGACTCTGACTGTATGACCTTGCGCAAGCCGCGACGCCTTGCCGCGCCGCGCCGGAATTTCGATCAGTTCTGCCATAACCGCCCTCTCTGTTACCGGACGCCGCCAATCAGGATGTCGCGTCTTGCGCGGCGTGTGCCTGCGTGCCGCGATGCAATACCGTATCACTCCGCACCACTTGATCCGGCAAGTATGTTACCGAATCCTGCAGCGCGCGATAGATCGGCTGGAAATTCTTGTAGGATTCCGAAAGCAGCTGTTCGAAATCGTCGATCACGAAATAGGTCTGCTGAAAATCGTCGATCCGGTAATCCGTCTGCATCACGCGCGGCAGATCGAAGGCGATGCGGTTCGGCGAAACGCTTTCAAGCGAGAACACACTCTCGGTGCGCGACGACAGGATGCCGGCGCCATAGATGCGCAGGCCCTCGGCGCCGTGCATCAGGCCGAACTCGACCGTATACCAGTACAACCGCGCCAGATGATGCAGCGCGTCGAACGCCAGCGACCGCAGCCCACCCTTGCCGTACGCCTCCATATAGTCGGCGAAGACGGGATGGGCGAGCATCGGCACATGGGCGAAAACATCGTGGAAAACGTCAGGTTCGCTGAGATAGTCCATCTCTTCCGGCTTGCGCATGAACTGGCCGGCCGGAAATCGCCTTGCCGCCAGTAGTTTGAAGAACGCTGCGTCGGGAACCAGGCCGGGCACCGCAACGACTTCCCAGCCCGTCAGGGGCCGCAATTCCTCGCTCAGTTCGCCAAAATCGGGAATACCGCCGTCGTTCAGGTTCAGTTTGGTCAGCCCGTCGAGAAATTCGGGGCAGGCGCGTTCAGGCAACAAGGCGGACTGCCTTGTATAGAGCCGCCGCCACGTATCGTGTTCCAGCGCCGTGTAGCCCAGCCAATCTTGGTCGATCGTGAAGTCGGTTTCGAGATCGGTCGTATGCTTCGGGGAACCCATATCCGTTCTCCTTGCAAACTGCAGCGCAAGTCTACCAGATTCCGAAGAACGACGACCTATTCATCGCCGCAAGATGTCGCTTCGTGATGTCGTGTATACTGAAATGACTCTTCGAGGCATGAGTGTAGGAACTTAAGTGTGCCAAAAATTCTGACAGATGCCGCGGTCGAGCAGTTTCACGATCATGGTTATTGCGAACCGGTACCGGTGTTGAATGCGGATGAAGTCGCCTATTTTCGGAACTCCCTTGAAACTTTCGAGCGCGAACATCCGGACGACGTCGCGAAGCTGAAGACAAAATCGCACCTGCTCTGCCCGTGGGTCGTCGAAATCGCGCGCCATCCCCGTCTCCTGGATGCCTACGAGGATCTCATCGGCCCGGATATCCTGTGTTACAGCATGGCGTTCCGGAACAAGAACGCGGACGGCAGGACAGTCGCCGGCTGGCACCAGGACACGCGGTACCTGCCGATCGAACCGATCCTGGTGATCGGCGCCCTGGCGCTTTCGGAATGTTCAGTCGAGCACGGCTGCCTCAAGGTCATCCCGGAATCCCACAAAGGCGAAATTCTGCCGCATGGCGAAGCCGCCGACCCGGACAGCATCCTCGCGCGCGGCCAGTTTATCGAGGCGGGTTTCGACGAGTCGAAAGCGGTCGACCTCGCCCTGAAGCCGGGCGAGATCGGAATGTTCAATTCCGGGATCATCCACGGTTCCGGTATCAACAGCGGCGCCGACCGCCGCATCATGCTGCTCGTTGAAATGATGCCGACACACGCCCGCTCGCACCGCCATCGCGAAACGGCGATGCTGGTCCGCGGCACGGACACTCACGACAATCACGATGCGGACAGGCCCGCGGAGACCGAATTCGGCACGGAGGAACAGGCCGCCTGGTTCGCGGCGACGGAAAGCCGGGGCAGGAACATCTTCGCCGACAGCGATTTGCCCGTGACGGAGGCCTATGGCGGGGCCCGCGCACCGCGATAGCCGACGAATTTCGAGGATCACGATGAAATACGGACTGTTGCGACGCCTGCCGGTTCTTGCCCTATGCGGTCTGGTGGCATTGTCGGCCTCCCCAACCGCCGATGCGGCAGAAGAAGTCGCCTACAGCGGCTACAGACCCGATTCATTCGCGGACGTCTATCGAGGCGATTGGGCCGTCTCCGAGGATGCGTTGTCGGGCGACCTGCATCTGCCAAACGGCGATGGACCGTTTGCCGCAGTGGTCCTCCAGCATGGCAGCGGGCATCCTAGAAACCTGAAACTCTGGTGGGATAAGGTGGTACCCGGCCTGCTCGACGCCGGCATCGCCGCTTTCATCGCCGACAGCTATAGCGGCCGCGGAATCTCCGGCACGAGCGGCGATCAACGAGTGCTGTCCAAGGCAGCCCGCGTCGTCGACGCACTGATGGCGCTCAAGGCGCTGGCGGCGCATCCCAAGATCGACGGCGCCCGCGTCGGCGTCACCGGCTATTCCTTCGGCGGCATCGTTTCGATCGAAACGGCGGACCGGCGCACGGTCGAAGCGGTTCTCGGCCCCAAATTGAAGTTCGCCGCGCATCTGCCGATCTATCCCAGTTGCGGCTCGCACCGCGAAAAAATCGACATGACCGGCAGACCCATGCTGTTCCTAGCCGGCCGGGACGACGACTACACGCCCGCCGAATTCTGCGAAGAATATTTGCCGAAGCTGCAAGCCGCCGGCGTACCGGCGACCCTGAAGGTGTATCCGGACGCGGGACATGGTTTCGTCAAGGTCCAGAACCGCTATCTGGAAAACGCCGCGACCTTCAACGATTGCGGAACGACCGTCATCACCGAGGCGGGCTACCACGATATCGAGGGCATTTCGGACGAAGGCAAGACCTGGGCGGAATTCGTCGTCGCGGCGTTCCGGAAATGCGGGTCGCGGGGCGCCAGCCTTTACGGCACCCGCGAGTCGCAGCGTCAGGCGCTCGACGATACGGTCGCGTTCTTTATACGAACGCTCAAGCCGTAAGCGCTATCCCTCATGCACGGGCCCGAGCGGGTAATAGCGTACCCCAGGGCGTAGTTTCGCGAAGGCGAAATCGGCCGGGTTGGCGCCGTGGCCGCCCGGTGCCAGCGCGGCGAATGTCGTTTCGGCGATCGGATCGAAATGCGCCCGGTAGTGGCAAGTGCTCTTGAGCACGATGATTTTTTGCGCTTCCAGCACGATGCCGAGATGTTCGAAAACGCTGCGGTCGAGCGCCTGCACCCGCCGGCTGCTGATCGCCACCTTGACGCCGCCGATGGAGAGTAGCGCCGACAATCCAACATCGTACGGCTTGCCCTGCGAGACCGGTCCCGTCGTGTCGTAGCACCCGTCATTCACCACCTCGACCGTGAAACGGCCGCGGAACGGTTCGACCCCGGGCAGGTCCGTACGGCCGCCCAGATCCAGCTCGATCTCGGCCCCGACGCCTGCCTCGTGCGCGGCCGCAGCGGCCAGTTCATCCTTGACGACGCCGAATACCGCGCCTTGCGCGTCGTTGCGGACCAGCGCCGCCAACATCCCCACCGTATCGGCGCTGCCGCCGCAGCCGGGATTGTCCTGCGTATCGGCGACGACGATAGGCTTCGCCGCCGTGGCGGCAAGCCGCATCGCCTCCTGAACCGCCTCGTCCGGCTGCAACAAAGGTTCGGCGAATTCGGCTTCTTTCAGGGCGACGATTTGCGCGATTTCGTCGGCGGCGCTATCGGCTTCCTCCTGGCTGTAGGCGTGCACGCTGACGGTGGGACCGCACGCCCGCAAATCCGCTGGTGGAAAACCGGCAAGGTAGGCCAGCGACAGCGTGTCGTCCGACTGCCGCGCGGTCGCCGCCTCGACGATGCCCTTGGTCGGCTCGACCAAGGTGCATTGGAAGTTGAGCGGCAGCAGGAAGGGCAGCTGACGCAACGCACGCCCCGCCGGACGGCCGTCGATCAGCAGCCGTTTCATGGCCACCGCGGCACGCTGGCCCGTCTCGTACTGATCGACATGGGGATAGGTGCGGTAGGGCAGAATGGCGTCGGCATGGGCGACCATCGCCGCCGTGACGTTGGCGTGGTAGTCGAGACTGATGACGATCGGCACGTCCTCCCCGACCACCGCCCGGACGCGGCGCAGCAACTCCCCCTCTCCGTCTTCGAATTCTTCGGAGACCATCGCCCCGTGCAGGTCGAGATAGACGCCCTCGGCCGGCAGGGCTTGTGAAAGCCGGGAGATCACCTCGCATGCGATCATTTCATAAGCGCGCTTAGTAACCGCGCCGCCCGGCGTTGCGCTCGCCCACAGCAGCGGGTAATTTTCATGATTGCCGTCATTGCCGGCCATGAAGCCGGCCGTCGACGCGCCCTTCTCCTCGAACTCCGCCAACATCTCCTCGCCGCGGAGCAAATTGGGCCGGTCCGGCGGGTTGGCGAAGTCCTCGTAATCCGTCGGGGCGGGCACGAAGCAGTTGGTTTCGTGCATGAAACCGGCGATCGCGATACGCGCCATGAAATCTACCTCTTACTTTTCCTGTGAAATCGTCAACGAGCCGCGGCGTCAGTGTTCCCGCATCAACCGGCCGCAGCCGTCCAGTCTGTCCTCGATACCGACCGCGCGCAACGCCCCCCAAAACGTCGCCTGGGCACTGGAAATCACCGGCTTGCCGAGTTTGCCCTCGAGCCGATCGATCGAGTCGAGCGTGGCCATATCGGAACAGGACAGGAAGATCGCCTCGGCTTGCGGACTGTCGATCGATTGGGCCAACTCCTCGACCGCATCCTCGGGCACGAGGTTCATATGACGACCGCGCCGTTGCGCTTCGAACAACATCAGACCTTCGTCCGCGGTGACGATGAGCCCTTGGTTTTCGAAATAGCGGCGTTCCGCGCGATTGATCGCATCCGTGTAAGGCGAGCCGACGGCGACGCTCTTAACGCCAAATGCTTGAAACGCGTTCAGCACTGATCCCATCGTCGTGACCGTCGGCAGGTCGAGTTCGCCGGCGATCTCGTCGCGGGTCTTTTCGTGCGGTGTCTTCAGCGCGCTGGCCGTGCAGCCATAGGCGACGACGTCGACTTCGAGCCCGCGCAATTCCTCGATCACCCGCGGCAGAAACTGCTCCATATCGGTCAACGGATCGTCCACCTCGTCAGCGCGCAACAGCATCCGCGTCGTGTGAATCGTCACGCCTTCCGGCGCCATACGCCAGAACTCGGTCTCGGCCACCGTGTTCGGCGACGGCACGATGAGCCCGATCCGGGCGCGCCAGCCATAGGGGCGTTTGGATTTTTCCGGTGTTCTGAATTGCATGGGCAATTGTCTCATAAGCACGGGGTTTTTTCTGCGGTCGAACAGTGTAGTACAAACCGTCGTGCAAATCGCATTTCCAAATACTGCCGAGACATCATCATGAGCAGCAAGAAACTATCCGGCAAGGTCGCCCTGATCACCGGCGGCGCCCGCGGGCTGGGCCGCGGCTACGCACTGCGCCTCGCGGGGCTGGGCGCCCATATCGCCATCATCGACCGGAACCTGCAGGCGGCCAACGTCTACGAGTTCGAGCGCGCGCAACTGACCGCCGCAACCGTTGTGGCGGAATGCGAGGCGCTCGGCGTCCGCGCCATCGGCCTCGAAGTCGACCTGACCGACAGGGGTGCGACCGATAGCGCCGTTGCCGAAGTCGCCGACCGGCTCGACCGCATCGATATCGCCGTCTGCAACGCCGGCGGCGGCACGGTGACCTTCGCCGATGAGCGCGGCGACGGCGCCAACGATAGCGAGGACCTGGTCACCACCGGCACGCCGTCCGATACACCGGAAGAGATGCTCACGCGCGTGTTCGACATCAACGTCAAGACCTGCATGTACACCTGCATGGCGGTCGCGCCCTACATGAAGCAACAGGGCGGCGGCAAGATCGTGACCGTGTCTTCGACCGCCGGCGTCGACGCCAAGGGAGGCTACCACCCCTACGGCACGGCCAAGGCAGCGATCATCCACTACACCCGCGCCCTGGCGCAGGAACTCGGCCCCCACAACATCAACGTCAACGCCATCGCCCCCGGCATCATCCGCACCGGCCGCCTCGGCGACCGCGCGGAGCTAGCCAAGGAAAGGGTCGCCCTGCAGCGCGAAGGCACGATCGAGGACTGCGCCAAGGTCGTCGAGTTCCTGGCGACGGACCTGTCGGATTACGTTACCGGCCGCACGATCATCATCGATGGCGGGATGTTGCGTTAGGCCTGCGTCAGCGCCGACGTCACGTCGCGGAACGACAAACCGTCGAAGGCGGTAACCACGTCGACGACGGTCGGCACGCCGGCACCCAGCGCCTCGCGGAGCGCGCCGGCGATGTCGCCGGGTTGTTCGACCCGAATGCCCTTCACCCCCATCGCCCGGGCGACGGCGGCGTAATCCATCTCGGCGAAGGTGCTGGCGATGGTGCGGTTGCCCTGGCCGTGCTTGACCCAGCCGAGCGTGCTGTTGTTCAGGATCACGGTGACGATCGGGATATTCTCGTCCCGCGCGGTCATGATGCCGTTCATCGCCATGCCGAAGCCGCCGTCGCCGGTCACCGCGATGACCTGCCGGTCGGGATCGACCAGCTTGCCGGCGAGCGCGGCCGGGATCGCATAGCCCATCGCGCCGATGCCCGGCATCAGTAGGGTGCCGGGCCCCTTGGTCTGGAAGAAGTGCGTCATGAACAGCCGGTTCTCACCCGCGTCGCAGGTGATCAGCGCGTCAGGGTCGATCACATCGTGCAGCTCCTTGAACACGCGCGGTGGCATGATCGGCACGGCGTCCGAGCTATAGGCGGGGTGATCGAAGAAACCTTCCGCTTCGCGCGTCGCGGCCAGCGCCTGTTTGCGGATTTCCAGAGCATCGGCGGATGGCGCACCGGTGCCTTGCACGGCTGTAGCGATTTGTTCCAGCGCGAGCGCCGCGTCGCCGATGACGACCGTGTCGCAGGGGAAGGACCAGCTGGCGTTCTTCGGCTCGATATCGATCTGCACCAGGGTCTGCCGCGTCGGGTCGATCAGTTCCGGGTTCTCATTGGTCGTATCGGCCGGGCCGAGCCGCGTACCGACCGCCAGCACCAGATCCGCCTGGCCTATGTATGTGTTGGCCGTGGACTGACCGAAATTACCGCACACGCCGAGCGCCATCGGGCCGGTTTCCGGATAGACGCCTTTGCCCGAAGCCGTCGTTGCGATCGGTGCGCCGACCCGTTCCGCAAGCTGCGCCAGCGCGTCATAAGCCTGACTGATGCGCACCCCGTTGCCGGCGATGATGACCGGCCGCTCGGCGGCGCACAGCGACTGCGCCGCGGCCTCGACGCTCGCCGGATCGGCCGGCAAGCGCTGCGGTAAATAATGTTGCGTCGGGTAAAGGAACGGCCGGCCCTCGGGATCGACCGTGCCGCTGAAACAGGCGCTGTGGAAGATCACGCCGACCGGCCCGCGCTCGCCGCTCAGCGCATGTTTGATCGCCAGCTGCGTCGCGTGCACCGCTTCGCGCGGCGAATGCGCGACGAGGGTCTGCTTGGTGACGGCGGCGAGCGCATTGCGGGTGTCGGCCGAGCCGTATTCGGCGGTGCCGCTCTGATAGGGCGCGTGCTGCGTGAAGGGCGCCACATCGGAGAAATCGGTCAAGAAGAGCATCGGCGAGCTGCCGAAATACGCTTCCAGGGTGCCGAGGAACCCGTTCGCCAGCATAAAGATGCCTTGGCCCATGCACACGCCGGGCTTGCCGGTCAGGCGGCCATAGACCTCGGCCATGACGCTGGCGAGCTGTTCGTGGCGCACCAGGACGCAGCGCACGCTGTCCTGGTGATCGTAGAGCGCATCGTAGACCCGCCCCATATTACCGCCCTGGATGCCGAAGACCATGTCGATCCCGGCCTCCTCGAACACCCGCGCGATCCCTTCGCCAGCGCGGACCTCTTCGGTCAGCATTTTTTCCGTGGTCGCCATTATCCTCTCCCGGTCTCACCATGCACTCGGTCCGGACCTTGCGCCGCGACCAATCGCGCCTACCGTAAAAGGCCGCAGGGAACGCCGCAACCGGACCGCGCGAGGGCCTGGGTCATGAACTCATAAACCGCGACGGTCTGACCGGCCGTAGGACGGATTTTGGGAAATTTTTGGAAAGGCTCAATCGCGCCGCGGCATAGGCAGACGGATTAAGCGTCGTATTTCAGGCGGCCATGCAACCGATCGCTGCCGCGACGCGCGCCCGTGCGATCACCGCCGGCACCCGCGGGTTGCGTTGCAGATAGACGATCGTGGCGAGGACAAGAGCGGATTTCGACGAATTCCCGGAGTCGAGCTGGCTCCTGTAGGCGCGGCTCGCTGCTGAAATCTCTTCGTCGTTAGCTTGCTGTTGAATTACCCTTACGACACTCATGACCTCACCCTCCTGTTCCCGGCACCCGGCCGCTGGCTCCCAACCAGCACGATTGGCCGTGATGCGATGACACCATTTATACGGGCAACACGTTTCTGCCGAATTTCAGAATCCCAGAGTTTTGTTTCAATTGTTTCAGGCTGATGGAAACGACGTTACAAATCGGGCAGCCGATTTAACGTTGTCCGCGCACGACGCGATTCATGTCGGCGAGTTGCGTCACGCCGGGGCGCTCGTATCCGCCGATCCCGGCGGCCGTCATCACCTCGCCCGCGAAAACGCTGCAATCGCGGCCCGCGAAGCTGAAGGCCGGCTTGCGGCTTTGATACTCATGGATATTCGCCAGAGCCTGGCGCGCCTGCACTGGATCGACGGCGTAGCTTCGCGTCACCACGCCCGGTTTCGCAAAACTCGCATCGTCTCGATGCACGACGCCCGGCACGCCCGCGTGGATAACGGGCCAGAATTTATATCGAAGGATCTGGATTTGTGGGCCTGGAGCAAGGGCATCACGCTGGACTTCTCTCGGCCAGGAAAACCGACCGACAATGCATTCGTGGAGAGTTTTAATGGCAAGGTGCGGGCCGAATGCATCGACCAGAACTGGTTCCTGTCGCTGGACGACGCCAGGGCAAATGCGAGGCTTATCGAAATGAGTACAACGAGGATCGACCACACAGCGCCATCGGCAACAAAAACCCCGATGGAGTTCATGAAGTCCATAGGTCAATCCAGCCGTCCGATGGCCTGAGAAACGGGATATTCCGCTTCAGCCCGGTCCAACGTTCGGGGCAAGGTCACAAGGTCAAACAGATGCCAGTCTCTAACTCAGCAAATGGATCCGGTTAATGGGGGGGGGGGGGGCAAGTCACCGCCTTCGCCTCGCACACGACCGGCCGCCGCACCACGTCAGAAAGGAGACACCTAGCTCGCGCTGCGCGTCTCTTCGGCTGCCTCGTCCGCCGCATCCTGTTCAAAGATTTCCTCAAGCTCCCGCTGCCACGCCCGCGAACTTTCGACGGTCACGTCTTGGTCGAGATGCGTGCCGTGCTGCGACAAGAGCCGCTTTTCGTCATGTTCCCGGAATATTTTGCGCGCCCGCGCCGCCTCCTGGGACGGCATCCCGAGCAAGTTCAGCAAATCTTCGGCGGCCTCCAGACTGGAGGGAAAGGTCTCGCGGTATATGTCCGAGACGCCGATATCCATCAGCCTGTGGACATGATCGCGGTTGCGCGCCCGCGCCAGGATTCGCACGTGAGGAAATTGACTTAAAACAGTCTTCGCCGTTCGAACCGACGTTTCCACATCGTCGATGGCAAGGGTGAAGAACGCGGCATCTTCGACCCGTGCAGCCTTCAAAAATTCAAGCCGCGATGCGTCGCCATAGTAGATTTAGTTGCCGTACTTACGAACGAAGTCGACTTGTTCCGAACTTAATTCCAAGGCCGTAAAACCGATCTTCTTCGCTTGCAGAAGCCGCCCGACGATCTGCCCGAACCGGCCGAACCCGGCGATGACGACCCGATTTTCATCGATCGCCGGTAAATCGTGCGCTTTCGGCGCGGCATCCTTGGATTCCGGCAGCCGTTCCAGCAAAATGAAAAGAAATGCCGTTGCCACCATCGACAAGGTAACCACCAATATCAGGAGTTGCGACAATGCGGTCGGCATGACACCAGCTGCGACCGCGATACCGAAGATGACGAATGCGAACTCACCCCCTTGCGCAATCGAGACCGCAAGATGCAAGCGTGAGCGGAGATTTAATCCGGCACGGATGCCGACCAGAAATAAGACGCAGAACTTGCAAGCCATCAGCGCAAAGACCAGCCACAGCACCAGGCCGATTTCCGTCCTCAACAGCCCGAAATTGACGGACATTCCGACCGACATGAAAAACAGACCGAGCAACAACCCTTTAACCGACATTCCCCATATACCATCCAAATTCGTGGAAATCGTACCACTTTCCCACCGCCAAGGGAACTGTATCCCCTATGCAGCCATCCGATGGCATGATTTTGGTAATCGGCCCGCGCTTGGAAGGCCACTCGGTC
>JAKZTB010000246.1:0-9586 GCA_047517345.1 Alphaproteobacteria bacterium | reverse complement strand
CAGGCAGTCCGACAAGCCTAAAAAGGATGTCTGGCTCCGGCCCCTGCGACGGGATTGGAAACGCACCCTCAATCGCTAAAATCGGCCGGGGCGAATGGAAACGCCCGCGCTGATTCCACGGCCTGAACGAACGCTTACCTTTGATCCGACGTTTTCTGGCGAGGCCTTTCGAATTAGAGGTATTGGCAATGAAATCCTGTTTGGTCGTCGACGATTCGAAGGTCGTCCGGAGCGTTGCACGAAAAATATTGGAAGAATTGGATTTTTCGGTCGACGAAGCGGAAGACGGCCGGGTTGCGCTCGATTATTGCAGCGCGACGATGCCGGATGCCATCTTGCTCGATTGGAATATGCCGGTGATGAACGGCATCGAATTCCTACGGGAACTGCGAATAAGCGAGGACGGTGAGCGGCCTATTGTTGTGTTCTGTACCACGGAAAACGACATCGATTCCATTCAAGAAGCCATCTCCGCCGGAGCGAACGAATATATCATGAAGCCATTCGACCGTGAAATCGTGCAATCCAAATTTGCTCAAGCCGGCATACTTTAGGCGCAAGCGGCGAGGTTCGAACGATGGAATTCGCAGTACGGCGCCATCATTTGATTGAAGAGGCGAAGGCCGAGCTCGATATTACCTACGAAGAGGCAAAGCGCGCTGAGCAGGAAATTATGGGTTGCGAAGCGTTGTACAACGAGAAATTGAAACATCTGAACGGTTGTTCTGAAGAACTTCGCGCCCTGATGGCGGAGAAGGAAGCGCACCAGGATCAATTTGGCATCGCGGAGCTTTACGATTTGCAACGCTTGGCCATTCAACGGTTCGCACAGATCAGCTCTGTCTTCACAATTGTGCATTCCGTCGAGTCGTCGTCGGTGGCGATTGATCTAATTCGACAAATTCTGTTTCGCACAGACGAAAGTCGGCCGAAGCGGATCGAAATCAACCGCGCGATACGAGAAATTGCGTGTAGTCTTCGAGCTTATTCGCATGAGGATAGTAGTATCGAAAACGATCGCAAGGTCCGAGATTCCTGGGGAAAAATCGAGTGCGCTCTAGATAAGATTGGGCGCCCCGCCAAGCGGGCGGAAGAAGATTAGGCTACGCCGCCATCAGGGCTTGTACGTGCCGTGCCGCACAGCGTCCCAGCGCCGCTAAATCGTAACCTCCTTCAAGAGTCGACACGAGCCGTCCGGCGCAAAGCTTTTCGGCCGCTTCCCTTATTCGTTCGGTCGCCCACGAATAGTCGTCATCGGAAAAATTCAATGATGCCAGCGGATCGTCCGCATGCGCGTCGAACCCGGCGGAGATGAACATCATGTCCGGCCCAAATCCGTGCAGAGCTGGAAGAATTGTTTCGCTTAAAGCCTCTCGAAAGGCATCCGATCCCGAATGCGGCGCCAATGGAACATTGACGATATTGCCGGCGCAGCCGCGCTCGTGCGCCGCGCCCGTGCCGGGGTAAAGCGGTGATTGATGGGTCGAGCCGAAAAACGAATTCGGATCGTTCTGGAACATCGCCTGCGTTCCGTTGCCATGATGAACATCGAAATCGACGACGGCGATGCGTTCAAGTCCATGCGCTTCTCGGGCGTGAGCGCCGCCGACCGCGACGCTGTTGAAAACGCAGAAACCCATCGGGATCGTCGGTTCCGCGTGGTGGCCGGGCGGGCGCACCGCGCAGAACGCGTTGCGCGCCTCGCCGCCGGCAACGGCGTCTACCGCGGCGCATATTGCGCCCGCCGCGCGCAACGCTGCTTCGCCTGAACCAGGCGATACGATCGTGTCGGCATCGAGACGGACCGCGCCGGTTTCCGGCATGGCGGCGAGGATCTGCATCGCATAGTCGCGCGGGTGCACGCGGGCAATTTGGTCGACGGTGGCTTGCGGCGCTTGCCGCCGATCGAGTGCGTCGAATGCGCTATCGCCTAGTGCTGCCAGTACCGATTCCAAACGCGCGGGCGACTCGGGGTGCGATTGACCCGGATTGTGATCGAGACACGCCTTATGCGTGAAGAGCACGGTCTGCATATCGTTACCTTTCGCGAAATGGAACGTATCGGCGGCAGCACGGGGAATCAGAGCTTTATAAGGTCATAAATTTGTGTGCATAAGTCACGAGGATTTGTGATCTGGTTTTTCTTGCAAAATTAATACGGTTCGCGTTTGATCCAGTGACGCAACTGCATATATAATTACAGGAAAAATTACATTTATGCTCTTGCCCGCGCAGCCCGCTATTCGAAATGCGCAGGCGGCTAAGATACTGATCGAACTCGATAAGCGGTCAACCCAAGAAGTTGGATGGTTCCGTAGAATCACGGAGTACACAGGAATGCGAATTGCGGCGGCAATACTGGCGATAGCGCTTTCGGCGGCCGTTCTCACCGACGCGGCCGCGCAAAAGCGTGCGGCGGCGGTGAAAGTGGATGCGGTGATAAACGAGCCGTTATCGCAGACGATGCCCGTGATCGGCCGGTTCGTGGCACGGCAATCGGGTGTCGTTTCCGCGCTTACGGGCGGTCCGGTGGCTAAGGTTATCGCCGCGGTCGGTGACCAGGTGAAAAAAGGCGATATCGTCGCGAAACTCGTCACCGAACGCATACGGTGGACCCGTCAGTTCCGTGCGGCGGAATTGAGCGCGCGGAAAGCGGCGTTGGAGACCGCGAAGGCCCAACTGTCAATGACGCAGGTCGAACTGAAGCGTTTGGAGAGTTTGAAAAAGTCGGCCGCTTTTTCGCAGGCCCGATTCGACGATAAAGGCAACGAAGTCGCGAAATACCGCAGCGAAGTCGGCGAACAGGAGGCGTCCGTCGCCAGCGCCATGGCGGAACTGCGACTGGCCGATATCGATCTTTATAATAGTGATATCCGCGCACCCTACGATGCGGTCGTCTCGCAGAAACATACGGTCGCGGGCGCATATCTAGGCGTCGGCGACGCGGTGGTGACGTTGATTAATAATACTGACTTGGAAATCGAGGCGGATGTTCCTTCCGAGCGTATCGCAGGCTTGGAGAATGGCCGCTCGATTGGAGTCAAGCTGGACAGCGGTGCGCGCATGCAGGCAATCGTGCGGGCGCTCGTGCCGGACGAAAATGCGCTGACCCGGACGCGACCGGTGCGCTTCACACCCGTATTCAACGATGGCGGAGTCGACGGGCTGGGGCTGGCGATGAATCAGAGCGTGACGGTCTACGTGCCGATCGGTCGGCCGCGCGATGTCGATTCGGTGCACAAAGACGCGGTCATCCCCCGTGGTGGCAAGAACATCGTTTTCGTCGCCGTCGACGGCAAGGCCGAACTTCGCGCCATTCAACTCGGCAGTGCGGTCGGTAGCCGTTTCGAAGTCCTCAGTGGTCTTAAGGTAGGCGATCTCGTGGTGGTGCGCGGAAATGAAAGACTACGGCCGGGGCAGGCGGTCACCTACAAGGGGATGGTGAAGAAGAACGACGGCAAGGCCGCCAAGACCCCTGGTAAACAAAGCTAACCATGAACTTGATCAAGACAGCAATCGATCGACCGGTCGCCGTAATGGCGGCGGTCATACTGGCCGTATTGTTCGGGTTGGTGGCGCTCAACACAATCCCCATTCAATTGACGCCCGACCTGCGCCGTCCGGTCATTCAGGTTTCGACGAACTGGGGTGGGGCCGCGCCGGCGGAAGTCGAGCGGGAAATCATCAATCGCCAGGAAGACGCGTTGAAGGGGCTCGAAGGGCTGAAGCGCATGGTTGCCCGGGCGCGGGACAACAATGGCGAAATCACGCTTGAGTTCGAAGTTAACCAGAACATGGACAAAGCGTTGTTGCTGGTCGCCAACCGACTCGACCGGGTCAACGGATATCCGGCCGAAGCGGACGAGCCGACCTTGCGGACATCGGGGGCCGATGACAATTCCATCGCCTGGTTCCGGCTTACGCGGACCGCCGGTAATGAAAAACCGATCCACACATTCGGCGATTTCGCGACCGATGTCATCAAGGAGCGCATGGAGCGGGTCGCCGGGGTTGGGCGGGTCGACGTCTATGGCGGCGGCGAGCGGGAAATGCGCATCGTTGTCGATCCGGCCAAAATGGCTCGCTACGGCTTGACCGTGCCGCAAGTCGTCGACCGTCTGCGCGCCGCGAATGCGTCGATTACCGGCGGTGACGTCGAAGAAGGCAAGCGCCGCTACACCGTCCGCACCGACAACGAGTTTAAGACGCCGGAACAAGTCGGTAAGGTACTTCTTCGGTCGGATAATACCGGCAGCGGCGGCCGTATCGGCCGGGTAACCGTAAACGACATTGCGACGGTCAAATTCGATAATAAGGATCCGATCGCGCGCATCCGTACGTTAGGCGTCGAAGCCATCGCGTTGAGCGTCAAGCGGGAAACCGGTGCAAACGTCATTGAGACGATGCAAGGGTTGCGCGACGCTGTCGAGGAGCTGAAACGAAGCATCCTGCCGCGGGCCGGGTTGGAAATCGAGCAGCTCTACGACGAGACGATATATATCAACTCGTCGATCGACTTGGTCGTCCAGAACATCTGGGTCGGCGGGACGCTGGCTGTCATCATCCTGTTGACCTTCCTGCGCTCCAGCCGGGCGACGCTGGTCATTGCGTTGGCCATCCCTGTATCCGTTATCGCGTCCTTCGTCGCCATGGCTGCGCTAGGCCGGTCGCTGAACGTGGTTTCATTGGCCGGAATCGCCTTCGCGGTAGGCATGGTGGTCGACGCGGCCATCGTCGTTCTTGAGAACATCTACCGTCTTCGCGAACAAGGTGTACCGGTCAAAGAGGCGGCCTATCGCGGAGCGCAACAGGTCTGGGGTGCGATCCTGGTATCCGCTTTGACCACGGTGATGGTGTTCATCCCGATCCTGATCATGAAGCTCGATGTCGGGCAGCTATTTCGAGATATCGCGGTTGCGATCTCCGTTGCCGTTCTGCTTTCGCTGATCGTTTCGATAACCGTCATACCAGCGCTCTCGCAACGCTTGTTGGACCACGGTGTTAAGGCGCGGGGTGCCCGGATGCGGCTGCCCCTTATCGACGATTTCGGTGCCTGGTTCTTGTCCATGGCGACCGGTTTATCGCGCGCAGTGGTCCGCAACAAGATGCTGGCGGTCTCGATCGTCGTCACCTTGACGGCGATAACCGGCCTGGCGACTTGGCAATTCCTGCCGAAGCTCGAATATCTGCCGAAGGGAAATCGGAATCTGATCATCGGCTATATTGTCCCACCGCCGGGATACAATCTGGAAACGACGTCGGGCATCGCCCAGGATTTGGAAAACGCTGTGCGTCCGCATTGGGCCTCGGAGACCGGTGCGGAGTCGAAACCGGGCGAGCCGCCGAAGATGGAGCATTTCTTTTTCGTGACATTTCGCGAACTCACCATCGTCGGCGCCCGTGCCATCGACGGCAGTCGCGTCGGTGAGCTGATCCCCGTCCTGTCGAAACCGGTTTTTCGGGAACCGGGCACGTTCGGCAGCATGTCGCAGCGTTCGATCTTCGGGCGCGGCGTGCGCGGGGCACGTTCGATCGATCTCGATATTTCAGGCCCTGACCTTCAGGCCGTCATCGATGTCGCGTTACGCGCGGTCGGTCATATCGGCCAGGCGCTGCCGCGGTCCAAAGGCAATCAGCTGAGACCGCGTCCAGGTCTCGAACTCGGCGCGCCTGAAGTCCGCATCATTCCGGATCCGGTGCGGCTCGCCGATAACGGCGTAACGGCACGAGACCTCGGCGACACGGTCGATGCCTTCAACGACGGACTCCGCGTGCTGGAATTTACCGCGGGATCGGACAGGATGGATTTGATGCTGTCAGGCCCCGATGGCCTCGTTAGCGAAACGCAGGGTATCGGCAGTTTGCCGATAGTCACGCAGTCGGGCGCGATCATACCGCTTCGGTCATTGGCGAAAGTTGTCGTCACCTCTGGGCCGACCTCGATCCGGCATGTGGAACGGGAGCGCACAATTACCTTGGAGCTAAAGCCTACAGAATCGCTCGCCTTGGGTGAGGCGCTCGACATTTTGCAAAAGAACGTGGTCGACAAGCTGAATCAAGAAGGGCTGCCGCCGGGCGTGCGGCTGCGCTTTTCTGGCGCGGCTGACAAGATGGTCGAAACCTGGGACGAAATGCGGATCGATCTGCTGATGGCGTTGGTCATCGTCTTCCTGGTAATGGCGGTCCTGTTCGAAAGCTTTTTCTATCCGTTCATCATTATGCTGTCGGTACCGCTGGCGACCGGCGGCGGCGTGGCCGGCCTCGTGATCCTGAACTTGTTCCATACCCAGACGCGCGCGGATGGAAGCATCGGGGCCGGGCAACATCTCGACATGCTCACATTGCTCGGGTTTGTCATCCTCATCGGGATCGTCGTAAACAACGCCATCCTGCTGGTGCACCAGACGCTATTCCATATCCGCGAGGAAGGGATGGCGCATGAAGAGGCGATCGTCGAAGCGACGCGCAACCGCATCCGGCCGATCTTCATGTCCACCCTGACCAGCGTGATTGGCATGTTGCCGCTGGTCCTATTCCCTGGCGCAGGTTCGGAAATCTATCGCGGTCTCGGCTCCGTCGTTATCGGTGGTCTGTCCCTTTCGGCGCTTTTGACCTTAGCGATCGTCCCGCCGCTGCTTGGCCTGTTCGTCGGTGCGTTGGAGAAAAAGCGTGGGGCGCCTGTGGTTGTAAGCGACTCGGCCGCCCGGCCGGCGGAATGACCGAAAATTGCGATTTTCTGATAATCGGCGGCGGTATAGCGGGAGCGTCCGCCGGTTACGCATTGGCGCAACATGGCAAGACCGTCGTCCTCGAACGAGAGGATCAGCCCGGTTATCACTCGACCGGCCGCTCGGCCGCCCAGTTTACCGAGCTCTACGGTAACCATGTCATTCGTTCGTTGGCACGGATCAGCAAACCATTTCTCGAGAACCCGCCCGACGGATTTTCCGAAAACAAGATACTGACCCCGCGCGGCGCGCTGTTCGTGGCGACCGAAGCGCAGCGTCCGCAGCTGGAGGAATTTGCGACATTCGCCGCCGGAGAATCCGTGCCCGTTCATAAACTGAGCCAGGCCGACGTTTGCGACATGGTTCCCGTCATGCGGCCGGACGCCTTTCGGTACGGTCTGCACGAGCCGGAATCGACGGACATGGATGTTCACGCGCTGCACGGCGGCTTTTTGCGGGGCCTGCGGGCGCGCGGCGGTATCGTCGTCACCGATGCGGAAGTGACTGCGCTGTCTTCGGCCTCAAAAGGGTGGACCGTCGAGACGCGGCGCGGCGCGGGTTACCGCGCACCCGTCGTCATAAACGCCGCCGGTGCGTGGGCCGATGTTGTCGCGACCATGGCCGGCGTTCGCCCAGTCGGTTTGGTCCCGAAACGCCGCACGGCAATGCTGTTCGACCCGCCCGCCGGGCAGGAAATCGAGACCTGGCCGCTGGTCATCGATATGGACGAGCAATGGTACTTCAAGCCGGATGCCGGCAAGCTGCTCGGTTCGCCGGCGGACGAAACGCCGATCGAGCCTTGCGATGTGCAGCCGGAAGATCTCGATATCGCTATCGCCGTCGATCGTATCGAACGCGTGGCCGCTCTGAAGGTGGGTCGGATCAGCCATCGTTGGTCGGGCTTGCGCACGTTCGCCGAGGACAAGACGCCGGTCGTCGGTTTCGCCCCGGAGGCCGATGGGTTCTTCTGGCTTGCGGGCCAGGGTGGCTACGGAATCGAAACGTCGCCCGCTATGTCTGCTGCGGCCGCAAGTCTTATCGTCGACGGAAAGCTGCCTGATACCTTCTCCGACTTCGGACTGTCTCAGTCGGATATCTCGCCGGACCGCCTTTAAGATTGTATCGCTAGGTTGACTCCACGAGCGCCTGCGGCGTGAGGCGCAGGAACCGGATCGGTTCGTCGAAGCCCTTCAGCTCCCGGCTTTCCGGGGAAAGTGTGTAGCCTGCAAGGATTTCCGACACGGCCGGATCGCCGGCTAAGTCCTCCGAGAATACGATGTCGCCGCCGTCGCTTTCGCCCTGCAGGCGCGCCGCCATGTTGATGGTCGACCCGAAATAGTCGAGCCGGTCGTTCAGGGTCACCGCGATGCACGATCCGCAATGCACGCCGAGCTTGATCACGAGATCTTCTCCGCTCAGCGACTCGTTGAACGTGGCGACGGTTCGCTGAACTTCCAGCGCCGCTTGCACGCCGTCCGCCGGATCGACGAAAGCGGCCATGACCGCGTCGCCGATCGTCTTGACGATGTTGCCGTTACGCTCACGGATGACGCCGGCGAGGAACGCGAAATGCTCTCGCACAAGCCGGTAGGCGCCGGCGTCGCCAACCCGTTCGTATAGCGCCGTCGAGCCGCGCAAATCGGTGAACATCAGCGTCACCTGCGAGATACCGACTTCGTCTCCGGGCCGCAGCACCTGTTCGGAAAATAAATCGCGGAAGGTCTGTAGCGTGGTGGCGCGGTCCGCGGTCAGCGCGTCACTGACCCAGTCGCGCGATTCGACGATCATGGTCCGTCGGCGATCGGTCCGGTTGGTCGCAACGACGACATTTTCTCCTCCGCTGTCTTTGGTCTGGACTTCCTGATCGCCGATTATAGTTTCCGGGAAAGCGCCATCAGAATAGGCGAAATTGGCTTCGCCGCCGATTTCCAACGTGCGGACCCGGTAATCGCCGGGCGCCAGTATCGCCGGAACAGACCGCGTCTCGCCAGGCTCGAGCCCCATTTGAACTTTCACGTGCGGCGTCGACATCGGCCCGAACAGACAAAATTCACCGCTCAATATCTCGCGTATCGTGGGTGCGGGATGAAAGGTCAACTCGACATTGTGCGCGAACTCGCGGTCGTAGTCGATATTGCACGACGAACAATGCGCACCGCTCGGTAGCCGGTCCAGCGAGGTGGCGGTCAGTTTGGCGCCGCGGCAGCGCGGGCAAAGCAAGTCCCAGCGCAATTCCAACAGACCTTCCTTCACCGATTGCAGGCACATTTCGATCGCCTGCCGTTCGCTCGTATCCCAGCGCCGGCCCAGCTCAAGCGGCCGGATACGCTCCAGATCGACCTCTTGCGCCTTCAACATCCACTCCGCCAGGCGCCGGGACAGGCCATGATCGTTTCCCGAGTCGGCGATCCGTTCCAGGATACCGTCGAGCCGCTTCCGGGTTTCCGGCGATAGATCTGCGGCAGGGGTATCGAACGGCATGTCGCGGTTCTTCGCCGCCCAATCTTCGGCGTTTTTTGCCAGCGCCGCGAAATTTTTCTCGACGCCGGGGAAGAAGGCTGTGTTCAGGATGGCGGTTCCCAGAATATTGGCGGCGCTCACGTTCAACTCGTAATGGCCCAGCGCACCGCCATCCCCGTCCGGTTCGAGGCGCAAGGTCGCCGACAACAGCCGTATTGGACCGCTTGAAAAGACCCGGTCGTGGCGAAACCATTGCCGGGTGTGGGTCTGGTATGGAAAATCTAGGCATTGATTTAGTGCGTTTTTTGTGTCGAGACGAACGGCCGAAAACGGCTATTCGTGACAATGGGCCGCTCCAAGGCAGGATTTTGTCACGACGGCAGGGTCGAGCAGGAGAA
>JAKZTB010000245.1:0-14015 GCA_047517345.1 Alphaproteobacteria bacterium | reverse complement strand
GTACCAGACGTCCCGTTTTTCGTGCTTCCAAGGCGAATCGCCCGAATATTTGCAATGCTGCGGAACCGGTCATGAACTCTTCTTTGGAAAAAGGAGGACGGACGTGTCCTTGCGCCGGAACATAGCCGCGGCACTTTGGGTCTGTCCAACCGCGCCGCCTGCATAGAACAGCGCCGCAGCAACCCCTATGATGATTCCAAGCGCAATTGTCAGGGAAAATCAGACGATGTCGTGGCAGCGGGAAGTCGACGAACTCAACCAACGCCGCCAATGGGCGGATGAAATGGGCGGCACCGAACGCACGGCGCAGCTGCGGGACCGCGGCTACCTGAACGTCCGCGAGCGGATTGCCGGCCTGGTGGACGCGGAGTCGTTTCGCGAAGTCGGCAAACTGGCCGGAAGCGGCGCGTACAAGGAGGGCAAGGTCGAGGACGTAAAGCCGGCGCCATACGTCATGGGCCTCGCCAAGATCGACGGCCGGCCGGTCGCCGTCGGCGGTGAGGACCGGACGGTCGGCGGCGGCACGTTCCAGGGCGGCATGCGGCGAAAAGGCGGCCAAGGCGGCTTCGTCGACGATCTGGCGCTCGAATACAAGATACCGCTGGTCCGCCTGATCGACGGATTCGGCGGCAGCGCCGGCACGGCGAAGCTGAAAGGCTATTCCGTCCTGCCGGGGCACAGCCAGAACCCGAAACAGATCTTCGTCGAACTTCTGGGACAGGTCCCGGTGGTCGGCGCCGTTCTCGGCGTCGCGGCGGGCGGTCCTGCCGGCCGCGCGGTCATGTCGCATTTCTCGGTGATGGTGAAGCGGCGGAGCCAGATCTTCGCCTCGGGCCCGGCCGTCGTCGAACGGGGCCTCGGCGAATCCGCCAGCAAGGAGGAACTGGGCGGCTACAAGATCGCCGTCGACCGCGCCGGCACCGTGCACAACGCGGTGGACAGCGAAGCAGAAGCCTTCGAGACGATCCGACGGTTCCTGGGCTACATGCCGCAGAACGTCTGGAAGCTTCCGCCGATGACCGATTGCGACGACCCGACCGACCGCTGCGAGGACGCGCTGATCGATATCGTCCCGCGCGACCGTCGGCAGCCCTACGACATGCGCAAGCTTATCGAGACGGTCGTCGATCGCGGTTCGACCTTCGAAATTCAACCGACCTACGGCCGCGCGGCGATCACGATGCTGGCGCGGATGAACGGACGCGTCGTCGGCATCATCGCCAGCAACCCGATGCTCGGCGGTGCGGTCGACTCGCGGGCCGCGCGCAAGCAGACGCATTTCGTCGATCTGTGCGATTGCTTCCATATCCCGATCATCTTCTTCGCCGACGTGCCCGGCTTCGCCATCGGCACCCAGGCGGAATCCGAGGCGGTGCTGGTCGAAGGGATGCGCCTGCAATACGCCCAAATGCAGGCGACCGTGCCGATCACCTCGGTCATCGTGCGGCGTTGCTTCGGCATGGCGGGCGCCGCGATGACGGATTACAACGGGCTCGACTTCAAGATCGCCTGGCCTTCGGCGGAATGGGGGTCGCTGCCGGTCGAAGGCGGTGTCGCCGCGGCCTACCGGCGCGAAATCGCCGCCTCGCCCGAACCCGGGAAACGGACGCGGGAACTGGAGGATGAGATGCGGGAATTCGCCTCGCCCTTCCTGACGGCGGAAGCGTTCGGTGTCGAAGACATCATCGATCCGCGCGAAACGCGTCCCTACCTGTGCCAGTTCGTCGACGCCATGCAGGAGCGCCTCGAACAAGGGCTCGGTCCGAAGATGAAATCGGGCGTGCGGCCTTAAACCCGGCTCCATTTTTTCACACACTGGCATACGTAATGGACCTGGCGTTCGTATCCTCCATTTTGACCAAGGGTTTATGGTCGGCATCAGTCGTGCTGGCCATGGCGGCGATCGCAGAGCGGGTCAGCCCGCGTATTGCCGGCATCCTGTCCGGCATGCCGCTGAGTGCCGTCATCGTCTATTTCTTCGTCGGATTGGATATGGGTGTCGATTTCGCGGTGGCGAGCGTCCCGCACGGCGTCGCCGCCTTCACCGCGACCCTATCCTTCGTGTTCGCCTATTATTGGGCGTCCCAACGGCTGAACCGATTTGCGGCCGTCGGCAGCACGTTAATCGCCGCCGCCGTATTCGTTGTCGTCGCCTTCGTGCTCGCGGCGATTCCTTTCACACTCGCGAGCGCCACCGCGGTGACCCTATGCGTGATCGGCGCGTCCATCTGGCTGTTCCGCAAGATCGAATTCGTCACGGTCGAGAAACCCGTCCGCTACACCGCACGCCTTCTGCTCGCGCGAGGCGGCTTGGCTGCGGTGCTGATCGTCATCGTCATCACGCTTGCCGAAACCTTGGAGCCGAAATGGACGGGCATATTGGCCGGCTTCCCGACGACCCTGTTGCCGACCCTGCTGATCCTCCACCTCACCTACGGCGCGGCGAACACGCACGCCATGATGCGCAGCTTTCCCGTCGGCATGGGATCGATCCTGCTCTTCATCCTGAGCGTCACCGTGACCTTCCCGCTTTGGGGCATCTATGGCGGGACGGCCGCGTCGCTGGCGGTATCGCTGCTGTATATTTCGATCGCCGTATTGTTCGGTAAGGCGCGGACCGCGCGATCCTAGAACGGCGTATCGCCGCGCACGACGGTCCGGTGCAGGTGGCGGCGTTCCGCCTGCCGGTCGAACGGCGCGGATTTATGGACCAGCGAAGGGTTGTCCCAGACAACGAGGTCGCCCTTGCGCCATTTGTGGGCGAAGACGAATCGGTCCTGCGTCGCGAAGTCCAACAGCTGGAACAGTTCCGCCCGGCCCGCCGCTTCGTCCGTGCCCGCGATGTGCGAGGCGTGCATGCCGATATAGAGCGACTTGCGGCCATTGCCGGGATGGGTACGGATCAGCGGGTGCGTCACCGGCGGCGACATCTCGCGTTCTTCCTCCGTCGCCGCGCGCGATCCGGAGTTACGCATCGACTGCTCCCAGCTGTGCACGCATCGCAGACCACTGAGCCGCCGCTTCGTCGCGTCCTCCAGCGCGTCGTAGGCGGCGGTCAGGCTGGCGAACAGCGTCTCGCCCCCTTCCTTCGCCACCTCGACGCCGAAGAGGAACGTCGCCATTGACGGGCACGGCATATAAGACTTGTCGGTGTGCCAGGTGCGGGTCCCGTTGAAAGTTTTGCCCGGCGGGGGTTCGTCCATGATCTCGCCGTCCTCGTCGAGATTGGTGACGACGTGGAAGTTCGGCCGCTCATAGCCGCTGTTCTCCTGATTGACGTGCATCTCCAGCGGACCGAAGGCTTCGGAGAAGGCAATCTGCTGGTCGGGCGTCAGATCCTGATCGCGGAACACCAAAATCTGATAGCGGTACAGCGCCTCTAGAACCGCCGCGCGGGTTGCCGCGTCGGGCGGCAGTCGGCAATCGAACCCAACGATCTCGCCGCCCATCAATTCCGAGAGCGGCATAACCCGTAACGCCGTCATTCGCCGTCGATCCGCACCAGCTTGCGCAGGGTCTGCATTCCGGCCGGCGGTTCCTCGCCTATGTTGCGCAAGTTGGTGAAGGAGACCTCGCCGACATAGATGTCGCCGTGGCTGTCCACCGCCAACCCGTGCGGCGCTAGGAATTGCCCGGGGCCCATTCCTTGATGCAGGTCGCCGAGCCGCGCGAGCGTCTCGCCCTTGCGGGTGACCACGGACAGGCGCGGGCCGAGATTGGGCACGTTGCGGTTGACGTTCATGGCCGGTCCCAGCTCGCCGACATACATCAAGGGATCGGCGCCGTGTCCCATGCAGAGGCCGCAGGGCCGGTGCATGTTGAACCATTGCGCTTCGTACCGGCCGTTGCCGTCGAAGACCTGGACCCTATGGTTCTCGCGGTCGGCGACATAGACCCAGCCGTCCGCGTCGCAACAGATGTTGTGTGCGATGTTGAACTGGCCCTCGTCGGTGCCCGGCTCGCCCCAGGAGAACAGCAGCTTGCCGTCCGGCGAATATTTGTGGACGCGGGAATTGCCGTAGCCGTCCGAGACGTAGATGTCGCCCTCTGGCGACTGGGCGGTGTGGGTACAGCGGTGAAAGGGATCGCCGCTCATATAGGGCGCCGGTTTGCCCGCCATACCCAGGGTCATCAGCACCTTGCCGTCCAGGGTGCAATGCCGGACTGTGTGGTCGCCGTCGTCGGTGCAGTACAGCGTCTGGTCGGGCCCGACCTCGATCCCGTGTGCGCGCGTGAACAAATCTTCGCCCCAGGAGCGCAGGAAGTTGCCTTCGCGGTCGAACACGATCAACGGGTGTTCGCCGCGGTTGAAGACATAGACATTGTCGTTGGCGTCGACCGCCACGGCGGCCGCATCCTGGAACGACCAGCCGTCCGGCAGCTTCGCCCAATCCATCTCCACACGGTAGGTAAACTCGCCGCTGCCCAGGATCGTCGCCATGTTTCATCTCCTTTTCGTCTGCGCCCGTCAGATCGGAATTTGCACGTCCTTAAGTTCGACCGTTGCGGTGCGGACGTGGGTATCGATGAATTCCACCAGCGCATCGCTGAGGATCTCGTGGATGCGTGCGCCCTTCTCCCGCGTCGCCAGGGCGGCGCTGCCGGCAATGCCCCGCGTCGCCTCCGTGGTGCGGCGCATATCCGCGTCGGTGCGCGGCACGTAGACCGTGTCGCCGTCCCATGGCGGCTCGAAGGGCTTGTGCGACAGCCCGAAGCGTCCCTGATGGCGTTCCGCGTTGACCGCCAAGGACATGTCGACCAGGTCGGGATTGCGGTAAAGCGTGTAGGCCGTTTCGGATTCCCCGGCATGGCCGAGCCCGCCCGCCGGCGAATCGCAGACATCGTAGACCGCCGACTTGGCGATCAGCCCCGCATCGGCGACCGCGACGAACGCGCCGGTGAGGAAGCGCAGTTTCGAGGCCGCGGTTTCCATCGGCGGCAGATTGGCGCCGCGATTGCCGTTGATGAACACCAGCTTCTTGAAGCCGTGATAGATAAGCGATTCGCCGATATCCATGCAGAGCTGCAGCAGCGTGTCGGCGCGCAGCGTAATCGTGCCCGGATAGGCCATGTGATGCGGCCCCCAGCCGTAATGTACGGGCGGTGCGATCAGAGAGTCCGCGCGTTCCGCCGCCCCCTCCGCCATGCCGACCGCCCAACCGGTATCGACATAGAGCGGCAGATGGGGGCCGTGCTGCTCGGTCGCGCCGACCGGGATCAACGCGATATCGGAACGCTCCAGATAGGCCGCGATCTCCGGCCATTTCAGTTCGTGGATCCAGCGGCTCTTCAGGGTCATTGACTGTCTTTCATAATGACGTTCCGTACGTCTGTTCACGCCTCCGGCAGACCGGCCTTGCGGAGACCGTCGAGATAGGCGTCGAGGTTCTTGAATCCAGCGACTTGGTAGTAGTCTCCAAAATTCTGCACCGTTATGCCCGGGCTGATGGACTTCCCTGTGGACAACGCCTGCTGGGCTTCTGCTTCGTGGCCAAGATGTGCTGCCGCCGCGGCAATAACGAAATAAACGGGTCCGACAAATTCGTTGTGCCGCAAGCTTCGCCGCGCAAATTCTATAGCCTCCTCGAAACGAAGCTCCTGAAGATGCGCTTCCGCGATGCTCCAATAGGAGACCCAAATTGCAGGGTCGTTCGGGCCGATAGAAATGGCACGCTTACCAGATTCGATAGCTTTCTCCGTTTCGCCGTTATAGGCATGGGCCTGTGCCTTGCCGTTCCAAAACCGATGTGAGTTCGGATTCATAGCGAGCGCCCGGTCGATCAGGGCCAACCCTTCTTCGTGCGCGCCTTCAAATTGATACATTGTGCATCCGGCATAAACCATGACATAGGGATCGTTACGGGCAACGCGCAACGCGTTGCGGGCAAGTTCGGTCGCTTGCTGCCGGTCCGCCTCCGGCAACAGCGCGTTGCCTCGCTGCATCGCGTCCCGCCGGTAGCACCAAGATGCGAACGCGTAGGCGCGACCGTAATTGGGATCGATCATGTATGCCTTTTCAAAGCATGCCAGCGCCTTTGTCGTATCCTCCGGGGTAACCTTATGCATATACGACACACCACGTAGCAGATGGTCGTAGGCGTTCATGTTGTCGGGTGGCGTGCTCTGCAGGCGTAATCCCTCAGCGCGCACAAGTTCCGGTTCGATGGTGCCGACGATCTTCGAGGTGATGCGGTCTTGCAGATCGAAGATATCATCCAAGGTGCCGTCGTAGCGCTCCGCCCAGAGGTGGTCGCCAGTCGTCGTGTCAATTAGCTGTGCCGTCACCCGCACCCGGTCACCGGCGCGACGCACGCTGCCTTCGATGACGTAGCGAACCTCGAGATCGCGGCCGACCTTCCGCACGTCGACCGATTTTCCCTTGTAGACGAAGGTCGAATTCCGCGCGAGGACGGTGAATGTCCTGACGTTGGACAATGCCGTGATGATGTCCTCGGTGATCCCGTCTGCGAAATACTCCTGCTCCGCATCGTCGGACAAATTGGTGAAAGCCAGAACGGCGATCGACCCCTTCTTCGGTGTGGCGGCACTAGACGAATTCTTCGGCGCGGCTGCCGTCTGCTCTACCGCATAGACGCGCACCGGGTGGGCTATATTCTTGACCTCCTGGTCCCCCAAATCTTGGAACGAAATATCGAGCTTGCCCTCGACCTGGCGGTAGACGTCGCCCGACACGCAGATGCCGCCTGGATCGGCGAGACCCTCGAGCCGGGCCGCGACATTCACGCCATCGCCGAAGATATCGTCGCGGTCGACGATCACATCGCCCAGATTGACGCCGATGCGGAACTGCAGACGCTTGTCTTCCGGCATGTCCGCATCCCGGTCCGCAAGCGCCTTTTGAATGCTCACAGCGGTCTCGACCGCCGCGACCACGCTCGCAAAGTCCGCCAGCACCGCGTCGCCGGCGAAATTCACGACCCGCCCGCCCGCTGCCTTGATACGTTCCGAAATCAAATCGAGCCCGGCCGACAGCTGGCGATGCGTACCGACCTCGTCCGCACCGCTCAACCGGCTGTAACCGGCCACATCGGCGCACAATATTGCCGTCAATTTGCGTGTAACACCGGACTCGGACATGTGGCCCCGCAGCTGCGCCTCCCGGGGAGCAGTGTATCGCGCATCCGCAAACCGGCAAACTTTCCCAGACACTATTTAGAGCGGCGCCGTCGAGTGGTAGTATCGACCCGCTTCGACTGCGCAATCTGGAACGATACGATGACCGCTCAATTGACCCGCCTCCTCGACATCATGGTGCAGCTGCGCGATCGGGAGACCGGTTGCCCTTGGGATGTAGAGCAAACTTTCGCGACGATCGCGCCCTACACGATCGAGGAGGCCTACGAGGTCGCCGACGCGATCGAGTCGGACGATATGGCGGGGTTGCGCGACGAGTTGGGCGACCTGCTGCTGCAAGTCGTCTTTCACGCGCGCATGGCGGAGGAAGACGGACAGTTCGACTTCGAGGCGGTCGCCGAAAGTATCTCGGACAAGATGATCCGGCGCCATCCGCATGTGTTCGGCGACCTGAAATTCGACGGCGAGGCCGAGCAAAAGACCAACTGGGAACAACACAAGTCCGCGGAGCGCGCGGCAAGGGCGGAATCGAAAGGAAATCGCCCCAGCGCACTGGACGGCGTACCAAGCGCGATGCCGGCCCTGATGCGCTGCGAGAAGCTCGGCAAGCGTGCCGCGCGGGTCGGATTCGAGTGGCCTGACGTTACCGGCGCACTGGACAAGCTCGACGAAGAGTTGGCCGAGCTCAAAGCGGAGATAAACGATCCGCAAAACTCAGAGCGCATCACCGACGAAGTCGGCGACGTGCTGTTCAGCGTGGTCAACGTCGCGCGCCATCTCGGCGTCGATCCGGAGGCCGCGCTGCGCCACGCCAATGCCAAGTTCGAGCGGCGCTTCCATGCCGTCGAGGACAGCTTTGCACAGGACGGGCTGGACATTGCGGCAGCCGGCCTCGACGCGATGGAAGCGCGCTGGCAGGAGGCCAAGAAGACCTGAACCCTGTAGCGCTGACGCACCGTATTGGCGGCGCTCCAGCAAGTGGCTAGTGTAGGGAACGCGTCGCACCGGCCCAAACGGAGAGTTCGAACATGACTGTCGCCACGTCAACGATCGCCGAAACCTACGAACGTGACGGGTTCGTCTTTCCCATCGACGTCCTTGGAAAAGCCGAAACCCAGGAGTTACGCGCCGACCTGGAAGCCGGGGAAGCGGAGCTCGCCGACCGTCCGGAAGAGTTGTCGATGCTGCTGAGCTATCCGGACCGGTTGCTGCCGTCGTTCGACAAGCTGATCCGGAATCCTCGGTTGATCGACGCGGCGTCGCGGTTTCTGGGACCGGACCTGATGGTGTGGAGCAGCGGCCTGTTCATCAAGGAAGCGAATACACCGAGTTACGTGACGTGGCATCAGGATCTCACCTATTGGGGTCTGGACGACGCACAAGAGCTTACCGCCTGGTTCGCCCTAACATCATCGATGGTCGAAAGCGGATGCATGCGTTTCGTGCCCGGCAGTCATAAGAAACAGCTCGTCCCGCATGTCGATTCATTCGCCGAAGGCAATCTGCTCTCCCGGGGCCAGGAGGTGGCGGTCGATGTCGACGAATCCGATGCGGCGGATGTTGTCCTGAATCCCGGCCAGGCATCCCTGCATCACGGACACCTGTTCCACGCCTCGGGCCCGAACACGACGGATGACCGGCGGATCGGTGTAGCCATCCGGTACATCTCGCCGTCCATGAAGCAGCGGTCCGGCGACAGGTCGTTGGTCGCCCACGTCAGCGGCGAAGACCGTCATGGCAACTTTACCGTTGCGGGGACGCCCAAGGGGCGGTTGCTCGACTCGGACTTCGCGCTCTGCCGTGCCGATATGGAAATCAAAGGCCGCGTCCTGTACGAGGGCGCGGAACAGAGTGGCGGCAAGCGTTACCGGCAGGAACGCTAGAGCGGATCAAGTTTGATCGAACCCATTTCAGGGGTTCGAACGAAATTGTGAATCCGCTCTATTTCAAGTGTTTAAGATCAGATTCACGCGGTTGTTGGATCGCCGAAGGCGATTCCAACCAACCCCGATCTGATCTAGCCGCCGAATAACGTTTTACGACGACGGATCCGGTACGAACCGCAGATAGGGTTTCGGCGACCGCCAGCCTTCCGGATATTTCTCCTTCGCGGCCTCATCCGACACGGCCGGCACGATGATCACGTCCTCGCCTCGTCTCCAGTTGACCGGTGTCGCAACCTGGTGGGTTGCGGTCAGTTGGCAGGAATCCAATACCCGCAGAACCTCGTCGAAATTCCGGCCCGTGCTCATCGGATAGGTCAACGACAGCTTGATCTTCTTGTCCGGCCCGACCAGGAAGACGGTGCGCACGGTCGCATTGTCGACCGCTGTTCGGCCTTCCGAGCTATTGCCCTCGCTCGCCGGCAGCATGTCGTAGAGCTTGGCGACTTTCAGTTCCGGATCGCCGACCAGCGGATATTCGACCTTGTGGCCCTGCGTCTCTTCGATGTCCTTGGACCAGGCGTCGTGGTCGCTGACGCCGTCGATGCTGAGGCCGAGGATTTTGCAATTGCGCTTGTCGAATTCCGGCTTCAACCCGGCCATATAGCCGAGTTCGGTCGTGCAGACCGGCGTAAAGTCCTTCGGATGCGAGAACAGAATTGCCCAACCGTCGCCGACCCAATCGTGAAAATCGATGGTGCCCTGCGTTGACTCGGCCGAGAAGTTCGGCGCTTCGTCATTGATTCTCAATGGCATGATTTACCCCCTGTGTCTGTATTTCAGCGGTGCCCGTTTCGATCGAAAACGGTTTCACCGTTCGCCGAGTGTACAGCGCATTTAACAACTCTTTGCCCACTGTTTTGTCGAGTGTCACAACCATGTGAATGCCCGAAGATGCAGCGCCAGAACTAAGCCCGGGCGCTAGTCCTGCTGCAGCGGTTCGATCAGGCTCGACGTGTCCCAGCGCTTGCCGCCGCGGCGCTGCACATGGGCGTAAAACTGGTCGACGATCGCCGCGACCGGCAACCTGGCACCGCTGCGTTTGGCTTCTTCAAAGCAGATACCGAGATCCTTGCGCATCCAGTCGACAGCGAAGCCGAAATCGAACTTGCCCTGCACCATGGTCGATCCGCGGTTTTCCATCTGCCAGGACTGTGCCGCGCCCTTGGAGATCACCGCGAGAACTTTCTCCATATCGAGGCCCGCGCGCGACCCGAAATTCAATCCTTCGGCGAGCCCTTGCACGGCGCCGGCGATGCAAAGCTGATTGACCATCTTGGTGAGCTGCCCGCTGCCCGCCTTGCCGAGCAGGACACAGGACTTCGCAAAACAATCGATGACCGGTTCGGCGCGCTTGAAATCCTTTTGCGTGCCGCCGCACATTACCGTGAGAATGCCGTTCTCGGCGCCGGCCTGACCGCCGGACACGGGCGCGTCGATAAAGCCCACGCCCATTTTGCGCGCGATACCGTAAAGCTCGCGCGCGACGGCCGCGGACGCCGTCGTATTGTCGATAAAGACCGTGCCCTTTTTCATGCCGGCGAAAGCGCCGTCCTTGCCGAGAACGACGCTGCGTAGATCATCGTCGTTTCCGACGCAGCAAAACACCAATTCGGCCCCTTTGACCGCTTCGCGTGGCGTTTTCGCAACTTTGCCGCCGTGCTGCTTCTTCCAGTTCGCGGCGCGCGACGTTGTGCGGTTATAAACTGTCACGTCGTGTCCCCCGGCTTTCAGGTGACCCGCCATCGGATACCCCATCACGCCAAGGCCGATCCACGCTACTTTCGCCATGTTACGCACTCCAAATATTCATTGTTCTGATTACGGCGCATGGTAGTTCAAGGCCCCTCGCCGCTTCAATCGGGCTTTAGTATTTCATTGAGCCGGTGCCAGCTATCCGCATTAGGCGCGCACAGCAAGCCGCGCGTCCGCTCCGTTGGCCGATACGGTTCGCCGTCCTGTCTGGCCGCATAGCCGCCCGCCTCACGGATCAACAACACGCCAGGCGCATGATCCCAGGCCCAAAGACGGTTGTAGAGCCGGAATTGGGAGCTGCCGCGAGCGATCGACGTGAATTCATGGCCGGCACACCGCATGCTTTTCTCGACCGTGAAGGCGTCTTCCAGGCGTCGCCTTACGGCCGGGCGGCGATGAGTGTCGATCAAGCCGAAATTCACGCGGCCATGCAATCGGTCCGGAAGGCTGCCAATCCGCAGCGGCTTGCCGGCCCGTCGCGCACCCGACCCAAGCTCGGCCACCGACATCAGCTTTTCGACCGGATCGTATATCCAGCCCATCCGCGCCTCGCCGGACTCGACATAGGCAACCATCACCGCGAACACCGGACGACTGGCCGCGAAATTCGCCGTACCGTCGACCGGATCGATGATCCAGAGCGGCCCTTGCTCCCTGTCGAGCTTATCCAAAAGGTCGGGTTTCTCGTGCGCCGCTTCCTCGCCAACGACCAATGCGCCGGGCGTCAATCCGTCGAGCATCCGGGTCAGCCGCTCTTCCGCATCGTGATCGGCGACGGTGACGATATCGCCCGGCTTTTTTTCGGTCACCTCATGCGCTGCAAGGGCCCGGAAGCGCGGCATGACGTCCGTTTCGGCTGCTTCGCGAATAAAATCGGCGACTCGTTCGGGATCGGGCGACATCAGGACCTGTACGCCGCTCGGCCAGGCGAGCGGCCTCTAATACCAACCAGCGTTGATACATGGCGGTGCCGCGTAGCGAACGCGGCACCTGAATTCGATAGCGATAAAAAATCGCTAGCTGATAACACCCATGATATCGGATTCATTCATGATCATGAGGGTATCCCCGCCGACCTTGACTTCCGTCCCCGACCACTTGCCGTAAAGAACGCGGTCGCCTTTCTTGACATCCATCGGTATGATCGAGCCGTCGTCGCCCCGCTTTCCGGGACCCACGGCAACGACCTTACCTTCTTGCGGTTTCTCCTGCGCCGTATCGGGAATGATAATCCCGCCTGCGGATTTCGTATCGGATTCGATCGGCTCTACCAAGACGCGATCATGCAACGGCCTAAGCGACATTTAACTTTCTCCTCATTCGGGCATAAAATTCGATCTGGGGTGATAGGATTGCGAGCCGATCCTGTCAACCGTGCCCCGACACGGTTTCCCCGAAACGTCGGTGAAACCGCGCTTCGTCGGCTCTATCCAAAATGACGGAAAGCATCAGCGCACCGTCGACGCCGACGCGCCGATCGACCACATTGCCGTTTTCGTGCAGCCAGGCGATCGCAGCGCCGTCCGATCCGTCCAGTACCAACTCGAGAACGCGGCTGCCCTGGGCGAGTTCTTCTTCCAGGCAGGCCAGAAACGCATCGCAGCCATCGCCTGTGATGGCCGACAGCGAAACGACGGCTACGTTCCGACGCGCGCGCGCGGCAACGGCGGACCGGGCATCCGTGTCAAGCAAATCGATCTTGTTGAGAACTTCGATAGTTTTCGGCATCTCGTCGAAGCCCAGCTCGTGCAACACCGCTTCGACATCGTCCTTCTGCTCCGCGGCTTCGGGATGGGAAATGTCCCTTACATGGACGATGATGTCGGCCTCTCGCACTTCTTCGAGCGTCGCCCGGAAGGCGGCAACGAGCGTCGTCGGCAGATCGGAAATGAAACCGACCGTATCCGACAAGATGATCGTGCGGTTCGATGGCAGATCGAGCCTACGCATCGTGGGATCGAGGGTCGCGAAAAGCAGGTCCTTCGCGAACACTTTGGCGCCGGTCAGACGGTTGAACAGGGTGGATTTTCCTGCATTCGTGTAGCCGACCAGCGCCACCACGGGATATGGCACCCGTTTGCGCGCGCTGCGATGCAGGGTCCGTGTCCGGCGAACAGTCTCTAACTGCCGTTGCAGTTTTGCGATGCGCTGATCGATCAGACGCCGGTCAATTTCAATTTGGCTTTCGCCCGGCCCGCCTATGAACCCGTAACCGCCACGCTGCCGCTCCAGATGGGTCCAGCTTCGCACCAGACGCGACCGCTGGTAGGTCATGGCGGCCAATTCGACCTGAAGCACGCCTTCATGGGTCCGCGCACGAGCACCGAAAATTTCCAGGATAAGGCCGGTACGGTCGATAACCTTGGCGTTGAGCGATCGCTCCAGATTGCGTTGCTGGACCGGCGTCAATGGTGCATTGACGACGACTATATCGATCTCCAACGCCTTGATCAGGTCGGCAAAACGCTCGACCAAGCCAACGCCAAGGAGCGTCGACGGCCGAACGCGCGCAATCGTTACGGATTCGGAATGTGCGACGTCCAGGTCGATTGCCCGCGCCAGCGAAACGCATTCGGAAAGACGCGAGTCCGGGTTTCTATCCCGACCTGGACCGCCGCGATAGATCGGGTTTAGAATCAGTGCGCGCCCAGTATGCCCCGGATCGGGCAGCGTATCGCGGCTCAAAGCTGCGCCATCATTCCTCGGCGTCGTCCTCGCGCCCAGGATCGAACAGTTGGACCGGCTGTGCCGGCATCACCGTCGATATGGCGTGTTTGTAGACAAGCTGAGAATGCGCGTCGCGCCGCAGAAGAACGCAAAAGTTATCGAACCAGGTAATGATCCCCTGCAATTTAACGCCGTTCACGAGAAACACGGTTACCGGCAACTTGTTTTTACGGACGTGGTTCAGGAACACGTCCTGCACGTTTTGCGATTTTTCCGATGCCATTTTTTTGCCCCGACTTTTGTTGTTGGGGATCGGTCGGAACCGAACCCGATTTCGTCACGGCGCGTCGCGCCGTAGCCCATATTGATATAGGGGACGTGATTATCAGAATAAGTCCAATCCTTGCCTATCCTGTTAACGCCCATGACCGCTACATGTAGGGTGCCGCCACTCTCCCGAGTAAAGCTCGGCATAGGTTGGAGCAGAGGTGTCGCCCGCGATGCCGAGCAATGAGCGGAAGGCGTTGAACGGGTAGAACCGCCTGTTGAAGCGGA
>JAKZTB010000244.1:0-4332 GCA_047517345.1 Alphaproteobacteria bacterium | reverse complement strand
TTGCATTGCCACATTCACTTCGCCGTCCGGGAAGATGTCACGGCGCGGCTTACCGTGCTGTAATGGACGTCGAAATGCCGGGCGATCTCGGCCAGGGTGTAGTCGCCGGTGGCGTAGGCCTCGGCCATCGCGGCGTTGCGGCCGCCCTTGAAGTCCGCGAGCGGCCTCGGCGCCGGCCGGCGCTGGCGCCGGGGGATTTCGGGGTTTCCGTCCCCGGTCCCGAAGCCCACTACGAAAGCCTCGCCGCCGAGATAAATCTGGCCGGTCAGGTTTTCCCACGGACTTTCCGCAGCCAGTCCTGCCTCGACGAAACGGCGGTAGCGCCGCCCCGACCCGCCGAAGAGGCCCAGCACCGCCTCGCGCGCCAGCCAGGCGGGCGCCGTCCGCCGCAGGTCCGCCGTGACCGGATAGCTGGACCAGCGCCACTCCCCCGCGCGCGCCGCCATGCCGGCCCGCACCGGGTTCAGGACGACATAGCGGCAGAGTTCCAACAGGTAGGCCTCGCGTTCCACCAGAATGGATTTGTACCGGCCCTGGAACACATGCCCAACCCGTCCATGCCGCCGGTTCGTGCGCTGCGTGAAGACGCCGTTTAACTGGCGCATGCCGCGCGAAAGGTTGGGCTCCGGCGTCTCGACCAGCAGGTGGTAGTGGTTGTCCATGAGGCAATAAGCGTAGAGCCGCCAGCGGCGCGACTGAACCGTCTCGGCCAACAAGTCGACGAAACAGCGCCGATCGTCATCGTCCTCGACAATATCCCGCCGGGCGTTGCCACGCGCCGTCACGTGATACAACGCCCCCGGATACTCGATACGAAGGGGCCGGGACATGGGGGTAGCCTACTGTGAAAGAATGTGGCAATGCAAGACCTGACCCCTTTTTCAATAGTTAGTGTGCTGATTCACGAGAAATTCAATCAATTGAATTTCGCGATCAGGACACTAGTAAATTTCGGAGATTTGTATACATTGTTTACAAATCTCCGAAAATAAACAATGTTTTGGGTGTCATGGCGATAGCGCCATCATCACTGCCCGCGTTACCAAAAGCTTGTGGGATCGGCTTGAGAACCTGGCGCGGGAAACCAAGCGCAGCAAGTCCTCACTCGTAGCTGAGGGCATTGGTACGTTTGTCGAACTCGAAGAACGTCAAATCGAGGGGATCAAGAAAGCGATGATCTCGATCGACAACGGTCTTGGCGTTGCGCACGACGATGTAGAGGCGTGGATTGCGTCGTGGGACACCGATGATGAGCTCCCAACACCGAAGGCTGTATGACCCTCGTTTGGTCGCCGTAGGCCCTACAAGACCTCCGAGATATCCGTGCATATATTTCTCAAGATGATCCGAACGCTGCAAAAGCGGTTGTGGGACGCATTGCCACGCTCGTACGCGAGCAATTGCCTGCTAACCCTGAGAGCGGCCGACCGGGTCGTGTTGAGGGAACCCGCGAGCTCGTCGTTTCGGGCACCCCGTTTGTGATCCCGTATCAGGTTCGGAACGGGGATATCGTCATTTACCGCGTCTATCACAGCTCGCGTATGTGGCCGGAAAGTTTTTAGTCATCGAGGAACAACGAATGGCACGATTGGTACGTGTTGTTTCGACAGCAATGCCTCGCCTATCGGACACCTCATGAGGGCCTTTCGAACAACACTCCTGGTGCACCTCTAATCTGAATCTGCCCCTTAGAATAGGCGTTAAGGAAACTGTTACCGAATTTGCCAACAACAGAAGCGGTCAATTCGATTTGTTCTCGACAAACGGGCGCTTAGATACGCACGCGATGTACGATATAGTGTGTCTTGAGAGGCGAATCTATCATGGCGCAAAAAGATCGGGACGTTATCGAAGGTGTCAGTGGCCGCCACTGGCATGCGCTGGATGACGGGCGCTTGCAATGCGATATCTGTCCGCGGGAATGCAAGCTTCGTGACGGTCAGCGGGGGCTTTGTTTCGTCCGCGCGCGCCGGGACGACGAAATCGTCCTCACCACCTACGGCCGGTCGAGCGGTTTCTGCATCGATCCGATCGAGAAGAAGCCGCTGGACCACTTTCTCCCGGGGACGCCGGTGTTGTCCTTTGGGACGGCCGGCTGCAATCTGACCTGCAAGTTCTGCCAGAATTGGGATATTTCCAAATCCCGCGAGATGGACCGGCTCATGGACGAGGCGCCGCCGGAAGCGATCGCGGAGGCCGCCCTGCGGACGGGCTGCAGGTCGGTCGCCTACACGTACAACGATCCGGTTATTTTCTTCGAATACGCGATCGATGTGGCGGCCGCCTGCCGGGCGCGGGGCGTGCGCAATGTCGCGGTTTCGGCCGGCTATATCTGTCCGGAGCCCCGCCGCGAATTCTACGCGGCGATGGATGCGGTCAATATCGATCTGAAAGCGTTTACCGAGAGTTTTTACAAGACCATCTGCTCGGCGGAATTGGCTGCCGTGAAGGATTCGCTCGAGTACATAAAACACGAAACCGACGTGTGGCTCGAGATCACGACCCTGTTGATACCCGACGAAAACGACTCGGAAGCCGAAATCGAAGCGCTGACCCAATGGGTCTTCGAGGCGTTGGGGCCGGATGTCCCGTTGCACTTCTCGGCCTTTCACCCCGATTACAAGATGATGGACAAATCGAACACGCCGCCGGAGACGCTGATCCGGGCGTGGCGTATCGCGCGCAAGAACGGGATCCGCTACGTCTATACCGGCAACATCTCGAACAAGGAGACCGGCAGCACCTATTGCCACGAGTGCGGTCAGCGCGTGATCGGCCGGGACTGGTACGAATTGTCGGATTGGCAGCTCACGCCGGACGGTTGCTGTTCGCGCTGCGGCACGCGATGCGCCGGCGTTTTCGAGGCCGAACCTGGCAATTGGGGGCGCAAGCGGAAGCCCATTCGGCTGAAAGCGTTCGCCGACTCTTTGAGGCACGCGCCGCGCACGGTGCACTGATGACGATGCTTGGGCCCGAAGAGCACGCGGAGCGGGTGCGCACGCATTATATCCCGCTGCTGGAGAAGTTCGGCGGCACGAGCCGCGCCGTCGATTATCATCATTCCGGCAACCATCTGGCGCGCTTCGTCATCCTCGCGGGGATCGATGATTTCCAGCACGCATCGATCCTCGATGTCGGATGCGGCGTCGGCCATTTCGCCGCGTGGCTGAAGGAGAACGGCTACGAAGGCGATTATACGGGGATCGATCTTTTGCCGGAAATGGTCGCACAAGCGCGGGAACTCAACCCGGAAATGCGGTTCGAACTGAGCGATATCCTGCGCGAGCCGGGCCGGTTCCGGGCCGACTATGTCATGTCGAGCGGCATATTTCACCTGGGCGACGCGCACCTCATGCATAAGGTGATCGCCGCGATGTACGCCGCCTGCGGCAAGGGCGTGGCGTTCAATACATTGTCGACGTGGAACGACGCCGGATTGCAGCGCGGCTTTTTCTGCGCCGATCCGCTGGAAACACTGACATTTTGCCGTACGCTGACGCCGCATATCTTGCTGCGCCATGACTATCTGCCGCACGATTTCACGATCTTTCTCTATCGCGCGTAATTGCGGCCGACAACCGGGGAATGCCGTGACTTTCCGAGTTGCCTTCTTGAATATGGAGCAGGATCATCGGCGTTGGGAAATCCGGCGGCACTTGATCGCCGCGCAGTTGTCCGATCTGTCGCCCGACATCTTCGCCATGAACGAGATCGGCATTCCCGCGCAAACCGGGCGCTGGGTGCAGGGGCAAGCCAACGCCCGGCTCGACCACCGTTACGCGCTGGTGCAGCAAACCAAAACCAATACGGGATCGCGGATCGAAGGGGAGGGGCTGCTGACCCGGTTCCCCATAGTGGAAACCGGCAATCTCGATTACCGCACACTGGATTCCGTCGCGCTGGTGGCGCGGATGGAGGTCGAAAACCGCCTGCTCGACGTCTACGTCACCCACCTGTACATGTCGCGCGGCGACGAATCCCTGCGGGTTTTCCAGGTCCGGCAATTGCTCGAATGGATCGACTCGCGCGGCGATGCCGATGCGCAGATCGTCTGCGGCGATTTCAATGCGGCGCCCGATAAACCGGCGGCGCGACTGATGGCCGAGACCTTTACCGCGACGCAGCGCGCGCCGACCGCGTTCACGCCGCGTTCACGCCGCTGGCCGACGATAGTGGCGGCGTGGCGCATGACTATTGGGACCGCATGGACCGCAGTATCGACTATATATGGCTGCGCGGGCCGCTCGCGGCGGCGAATAGCGGCGTCTGCTTCGATATCCCGGACCCGAAGGACGAAGGTCTGTGGCCGTCGGATCATGCCGGGGTTTGGGC
>JAKZTB010000243.1:0-13790 GCA_047517345.1 Alphaproteobacteria bacterium | reverse complement strand
ACCGGTTCAAATTCGAACAATGTTGGGCTACACTCTGTTTGCATCGGGGCCTCTCCGGAATTGCGGTAAGCGATTGGCGAATCGCCATTTTCCGCGATTCCCCGCCTCGATGCATCAAGGGGTTTGAGAAATCCGGGTTAGATCGAGAATCGAGACAGTCATCGGCAATATGGCGCAAGTTTGTCTGTTACAATCGAATAGCGAAAGCCCGCCAATCCTAATTTGCCAGAGGTCAAAGGACGCATGAACGACGCGACGAAACGAATAACAATCGTAACGGGGGGAAGCCGCGGTATCGGCGCGGCAACGGCGTTGCTTTGCGGCAATGAAGGGCACGCTGTATGCGTGGCCTATCGGGAACAGGCCGAAAAAGCCGAGGCAATCGTCGCCGCGATCGAAAAGAAGGGCGGTCGCGCGATCGCTGTTCGAGCCGATACAGCTGACGAATCGGATGTAAGGCGTCTTTTCGAAATGGTTGACAATCGGCTCGGCTGCGTTACCGGCCTCGTAAACAATGCAGGTATCCACGGCCCTCGGGTTCGAGTCGATGAGCTCGAAACGAACGATGTCAATCGCGTCCTGGCGATCAACGTGACCGCGCTCTTTCAGTGTTCGCGCGAAGCCGTACGGCGTATGTCAACGCGTCACGGCGGGAAAGGCGGCGCCATCGTCAATGTCTCGTCGGGTTCGGCGAGATTGGGATCCCCGGGTGCAGGGGTGTTGTATGCCGCCTCGAAAGGCGCGGTGAACAGCCTGACAATCGGGTTGTCGCAAGAAGTCGCCGGCGAAGGTATTCGGGTGAACGCCGTCGCGCCCGGCTTGACGGAAACGGATATGCCGCCCGCGGAACGCCTGCAAAGGGACGGCGCAGCGATTCCCATCGGCCGCGTCGCGCAGCCCAGCGAGATTGCCGAAGCAATTTATTGGCTGCTGACCGATAAAGCCTCATATGTCGCCGGTGCAAATCTTCGAGTCGGTGGCGGCCGGCTGTGATTTCTACCGCGCGCCGTCGCAAACCAGATTGACCAATTTTACTGTGCGAATGCGCGGTGCTGGTGTTCGAAAATTATCGGGGAAGTGTCGTGTAATTTATTGAAAAGTAAGCTAAAAAAATCATTGGCGTCCTTTTGCGCCGCGTGTTCTAACAGGCTGTTCGGAAGTCGGATCGCTGAAAGGCAGGCGGGCAAGAATTAGAGAAGTTTCAGGTCTATTTTCGTCGCGGGGCCGTTAATAAACCTTAACACTTTCAAAGATTTACTTCATCCGTTTGGGTGACGCAGCAAGCTCTGCAATGACTATTCTGCTTCTCGATCGCCGGGACTGCGAAACGGATTTTCGCGGTTCCGGTACTGGTATTTGATTGAGGCCAATGGTCGAACGTAGCTCAGATAAACCCGGACCCCGGGGTATGCGCAGGCTTCTGAAGGAAGCGGCGGAGCTGAGTCGTGCGCTCGATTTGATTATCGCCACGCAAGGCAGCGACTCGCCGGCCGTCACGCCGATAATCCAGCAATTGTCGACGTTGCACCGTGTTCTCGAAGATGTTTACGAGGAGTCCACGGGGCGCGGCGCAATTGGACCTTCGGAGAGCCCAAACGAAGGAAACTCGGACATCCATCGGTTGGAAGGGCGCCTCGACAGAACCGAAGAACAATTCAATGACCTAAAGGATTCAATCTCTCGGCTCGTCTCGGTGCTGGGAAAAAAGGGTGGAACGGTTAGTAGGCCTGACACTAAGAATTCGAACACAGCCAACGGCACCCCGCATATTTCGGAGCTAAAGACACGGAACGTCAAGCTGCAGCGCGAATTGGAGCACACCGTGATGTCGAGGTGAGCCTGCTTACCACGATGCGCGATGTGCGGGCCGCAAGCCAAGCGAAGAGCGAGTTCCTTGCAAATATGAGCCATGAGCTGCGTACGCCGTTGAATGCGATAATCGGATTTGCGGAAATTATGGAGTCCGAACTCGTCGGTCCGCTTGGCTCTCCGCAATATGTCGGCTACGCCAAAGACGTCCGGGAAAGCGGCCAGTATCTCTTGGAGCTTATTAACGACATTCTCGATCTTTCGAAAATCGAAGCGGGTCAGCTTGAAGCGAATTTGGAGGAGGTCGACCTGCGCAAAACGGTCGATGTCTGTCTGCGGATGACGCAGGATCAGGCGGTTGAAGCTGGTTTGGCGGTTGGCTTCAAATCGGTCGACGACGTTCCGGTGATTCGTTCGAATGCGCGGATGCTGCGGCAAGTCATCCTGAATCTTCTGTCGAACGCGATCAAATTCACACCGGGTGGCGGACAAATCGACCTTGGAATCGAACTCGACGAAGCGACAGGTAGCGTGGCGCTTCTTGTCAAGGACACCGGCATCGGTATCGCGCAAGCCGATATCGCGCGCGTCATGAGACCCTTCGAGCAGGTGGAAAGCGCGCAAAGCGAACTGCACCGCGGCACAGGTCTTGGTTTGCCGATGGCGAAATCGCTGGTCGAGCTGCTTGGTGGAGAATTCAAGTTCGCCAGCGATATCGATGCGGGAACGACCGTAAGGGTACTTCTACCGGTCGACCGGAACGATATTGGCGGCGCCGGCAGTTAAGAAGTTTCATTGTGACAGTTTGGTTGCGGAATTGAGAGGCCGCGCGATATCTTGCGGGCAGCCGGACGAGTCTTTGTCCCGCGAATGCTCGAAAGGTAAAGGGTGTGTCGATCGAAACGGTTGCGATTTTAAGCCCCGGCGATATGGGCCATGCCGTCGGACGCGCGCTAATCGCGCATGGCCTGCGCGTCGTCACATGCTTGAACGGCCGCAGCGGCAGGACCGAGAGCCTTGCCGATGCTGCCGGCATCTTCGATATGCCTTCCCTCGAGGCGATGGTCGCGGAAGCGGATCTGGTGCTTTCGATTATGCCGCCATCGGCGGCTGTTGACGCGGCACGGTCGATCGGCGCCGCGATAGGGGCGGCGGAAAACAAGCCGCTCTATGCCGATTGCAATGCGATTTCGCCGGCGACGACCCGGCGTATTGAAACGTTTATTGCCAACGCCGGCGGTTCCTTTATCGATGCCGGTATCGTCGGGCCGCCGCCAGGCAAGGGCGCGCAACCGACACGCTTCTACGTCTGCGGGCCGCAGGCGAGCGCTCTGGATGCGATCGACGGCGCGGGAATCGCCGTACGCCAATTGGGCCCGGAGACCGGGCGCGCCTCCGCCATCAAGATGTGTTACGCGGCTGTCACCAAGGGCAGTTGGACGCTTTATGCGGCAGCGCTGACGACGGCTGAGGTTATGGGCCTTACGGATTTGTACCTGGCCGAGCTGGAAAGCAGCAGGCCGCAAGTCGCCGCCGAAATGCGAAGGATGGTCCCGCGGCTGCCTGTCGATGCGGGCCGGTGGATCGGCGAGATGAAGGAAATCGCGTCGACGCTGGACGGTGCCGGATTGCCGCGCGGGTTTCATGACGGGGCGGCTGAGTTGTTCCGACTTCTGGAAAAAACGCCTATCGCCGCGGAAACCCGGGAAACTATCGACCCGGCACGAACGTTGGAAGACGTGCTGGCGATTTACGCCGAGACGTTCGGGCGGGAACCGCGCCAAGCCGCGGGTCTTTCCGGAAACGCGGACGTGACCGCAAAACCGCTCACGGCCGATGGCTTCAAGCCTTACGGCGAGGTGATCGCGCTGGGCGAGGGCGAGCCCGGAACGCGCGATTCTTTCGCCGCCGCCATGGACAATGCCCGTGCTGAGGCAAAACTGAACGTTTCCGTCTCACGCGCGCATGAAACGCCCGTGCCCTTGCAGGTGAAATGGATGGAGCGGCACCCGCATTCCGGACAGACCTTCGTCCCGATCGACCTTTCCCGTTACCTCATACTCGTCGCCCCGTCTGATAATGAAGGGCAGCCGCGGATGGATCGCCTCGAGGCCTTCGTGGCCGGCTCAAATCAGGGCATAAACTACCGCGCCGGCGTCTGGCACCATCCTTTCACGGCGCTCGACCGGCCTTCCGAATGCCTCGTCCTGCGTTTCGACGACGGCAGCGACCAGGATACCGAATGGTTCGAGGTCGCGGATGGCCCCACGATTGGCGTAGAGCCATCGTCGGGAGCGAACGATTGACAGCGCATCCGCACGGAACCCAGCGTTGGAAGCTGGGCATCTGTTGCGGCACACATTCCCTGCACGACGGCATGGTCGACATGCTGTATCCACTGCTGCCACTGCTGGCGCAGGCATATGGTTTATCATTTGCCGAAATTGGTTCAATCAGGGCGGCGAACAAGGCAGCGTTGGCGATTTTTCAACTTCCGGCGGGGTTTCTGGCCGAACGTTTCGGTGAGCGTGTTCTGCTGGCAATTGGGACCGCCTGCGCCGGGTTTGCGTATATCCTGCTCGGATTTTCCTCAGGCTTCCTAACAATGATCGGCTTTCTGTTCCTAGCCGGATGTGGAAATTCGGTGCAGCATCCGTTGTGCTCCTCAATTATCTCGAATGCCTATGCCGACGGGTCGCGTCGCGGGGCACTGGGGACGTACAATTTTGCCGGCGACGTTGGAAAACTTGCGTTCGCCGGCGCTACCAGCTTCCTAATTGGCGTCGGAGTCGATTGGTCTGTTCCCGTGCAGGCGACCGGAGCATTGGGGATTGTGGTTGCCATTGTCATTCTTGTTTCGTTGGGTTCACTCGAAAAACGAGACAGTTCGGAAACACAGCAAAAGGTTCGAAGCTCAGATACGGCGAATGGCTGGGGTATTCGGGACCGGACGGGGTTTCTCGCGTTGTGCGGCATCGCGATACTGGACAACGGGACAAGGAATGCTTTTCTGACATTCGTCGCATTTCTGATGATTTCTAAAGGCGTTCCGGAAGGCTGGGCCGCGTCTGCAGTCGTGCTGGTGTTTTCCGGCGGCATGATCGGAAAGCTTGCCTGCGGTCTGCTTGCCGACCGCTTCGGTGTCATCCGGACGGTTGTTTTGACGGAAATCGCGACTGGGTTCGGTATTCTTCTGACCTTGGTTCTACCTAACCTGGCCGCGTTCTTTATCTTACCTTTGATCGGTGTAGCGCTTAACGGTACATCGTCCGTCCTATACGGAACGATCGGCGATCTTGTCGACGCAAACCGGCAGGCGCGCGCATTCGGCTTGTTTTACACGCTAGGCTCCACATGCGGCATCCTCGCGCCGCTGGGAGCCGGTCTGCTCGCCGACTTTGTCGGCATACCGGCGACCATCGCGGTTATCGGCTGCGGAATATTCCTGACGATACCGCTTTGCCTCATCCTCCGGCCGTCGGTCGGAGCGGCGAAAATGGCTAGTTGAGGCCGAAACCGTGACCGTTGAGGAAGGCCTTGAAGCCGGCCCGTTCCGGTTCCGATAGCTGACGCGTCGCGTTTTCCGACCAGCCGCAGAATTCCAGGGCGCCGTACCGTTCGGTCAGGCGTTGTTTCTCGGGTGGGATTTGATAAATCGCGTGACGGCGCTCGTCGTAGGCGTCGACGTCGGCTTCCAGATTGGAATCGTCGTACTTGTCGCGATGCACGACGACCGACGGCGGCAGGCGCATGGAAATATAGCCCTTCGTCGAGGGCCAGCCGACGCAGAGACCGGAAATCGGGAACACGCCTTCGGGAAGGCCCAATACTTCGCACCAAGCCTCGATGCGGTTGCGGACCTGGCTGATCGGGCAGCAGCCGAGACCGACCGATTCCGCGGCGGTCATGAAGCTCTGCATTGCCAGCGCGGCATCGATACAGCCATTCATGAAGGTATCGACATTGTCGTTCTCGAAATTGTGGCCGCGTATCTCGGCGAGGCGCCGTACCCGCCTAGAATCCGCGCAGAACATCAGGAATACCGGCGCGGCACCTTCCCAGCCGCCGATTACCTCGCGGGCCTTCGGGTCTTCGACGACGACGATCGAATATTGCTGCAGATCCGACTTGGCGGGCGCGGATTGCGCGCAAGCCAACAACACGTCGAGCAAATCGTTCGATACGGGTTCGTCCGTGTAACGGCGATGGGAACGGCGGTTCAGGATTTCGGCAACGGTGCCTTCCGCATCCATGCCCTGACCGATTTCTTTATCGAGTCCAAAACGCGCCTTGTACAATTCCGCGATCGTCGTCATTTCGTGTGATCCTCGTTTGGAGTTTTCTTATTCGTCGTCGGCACAGCTGACTAAGCGGTTACGACCCGTTGATCGCTGTTGCCCGGCCCGCCATCCTCGACGTTCAACGGCGCGGAAAGTTCGACGCCGGGCATCAGATAGCCGTTTGGACGGCCTGCCGCGGTTTCATCCATGAACTCGCAATAGGGCGCGGGCAGGGGCGGGCCGTCCTCGCAGGCCAGCCACAGCCGCAGCAAATGGCGCCGCTTCTCGAGCTCGGGATAATCCTCGTATGCCGTCCGCGAATGCATGATGTAGTGATTGTTGAGGAGTTGTATGTCGCCTGGCTCGAAGGTCATGTTGAGATAATGGTCGGGATCGGTAGCGGTGCGTTCGATCAGGCCGAAGGCCTCCCGCTGGATTTCGGTGAGGCGCGGCACGCCGTCGAACCGTTGCGCCTTCTCTATCGTGCTTCGGACATAGTTGGTCAGCAACCGGCTGTCGCGGAAATTGAAGACGGGCAGGCGGTACCAGGGTTCGCGGCCTTCCGGGATTTCGCCGCGCCGGTCGCGGTAAAGCGTTTCTGTCAGAACCTGCACCAGGTCGGGGCGCTGCTTGAGCATCTCGTTATAGACCGTGCCGGCGGAGACGATACTGCTCGAGCCGCCAGATTTTGCCTTGCGCAGGCACATCAATCCGACCAAGTCGGTCGGGTCGGTGTGGAAATTCAGCTTGTTGGAACTTTGATAACCGCGCGCGGTGGGCAAGGTGGGGTCGAAACCGAGATTGCAGACATGGCCCAGCGCATGACCCTTGGCGTTCTGCGATACTGCTTCGCCGAAATGGGCGCCGATACCGAAATAGGCGATCGCGGCTTGCCGGATTTCGTAATGCGCGACGGGAACGCCGAGAAGTACGGCAAAACCAAAGCCGTTCTGCAGATCGTCTTGCATACGATTCAGCGTTTTGCTCAGAGTTGGCAGTGGAAAATTTTCACGCCGGATATCGAGGACATCCAGATCACGCAGTTGAATTTCAGCGACGGCCGCATCCAGTTCGTCGATTTCGGAGGATGACAGCCGGTAAGTCCATTCGTCGCTGCGCGAAGCCAGGTCCGGGCCGCGCCAAACACGCGCGCCTTCGACCGGCTTAAGATCTGCCTGTTCCATTTACATTCTTTCGTTGGGCGAATCGCCGCCAATCCTGCCAGACCGGTTGCCCACTCCGCAAGACACGGATAGGCGGATTTGCAAGGGTTTCGGATACTGCACTACTATGAGCACCCGTCGAAACTGAGGAATTACACTATGTCCGTCACCGAGAAAATGGCCGTCTGGGCGGCCGAAACGCCCGATATTCAATCTGCCGGCGCACTCGACAAGGCGCGGGATGCGGTACTCGACACGATCGGCGTGATGATCGCCGGGGCATCAGACCAGGCTGCGAAACGGGTGCGGCGCGCGGTCGCGTTTTGGGGCGACGGCCCCGCAACGGTCGTCGGGCAGTCCAAAACGCTCGCTGCGCCCTGGGCCGCGCTGACGAACGGGACCGCGGCGCATGCGCTCGACTTCGACGACAGTTTCTCGCCGGTTTCCGGCCACGCCTCGGCTGTCATGGTCCCGGCACTTCTTGCGCTGGCCGAAGCGGAAAGCGTATCCGGGCACGCCGTTCTTGACGCTTATGTCGTCGGGTTGGAAATCCAGGCGCGGGTTGGCCAGTCGGTGAATGTGGAGCATTACAAGCGAGGCTGGCACGCGACTTCGACCGTTGCCACGATTGGTACGGCAGCGGGTTGCGCGCGCTTGCTTGGACTGCCCGTTGACGGCATGCGCAACGCGATCAGTATCGCCGTCAGCACCGCCGGAGGATCGAAGCGGCAGTTCGGCACCATGGCGAAACCCATGCATGCCGGCCTTGCGGCCAAGAATGCCGTTATGGCGGCAGGCCTTGCCGCGGCGGGAATCGAAGCGTCCGAAGAGCCCCTCGACGGGAAATGGGGGTTTCGCGACCTCTACGCGGGCGACTCTTCACCGGGTTTCGAGGCCGCCATGGCGGCGCTCGGCGATCCGCTTGCGATCGAGGAATTCGCACTTTCGCCGAAATCATATCCCTGCTGCGCCAGCACGCACACTTCGCTCGACGGATTGCTGGCGCTGAAGTCGGAACATGGTTTTGGCGCCAATGATGTCGATTCAGTTACCACAACGGTGCCGCCCATAAACTTCAACAACCTGATGTATCCAAACCCGCAGACCGAAATGGAAAAGCGGTTCAGCATGGAATACTGCCTTTCCACCGCGATGACCCACGGCGAAGTCGTTGTCGGCGATTTCCGACCAGGCGGCGAAACGCCACCGGAGGTCAAGGACTTTATGCCGAGGGTCGAGATGCTCAAGAGCGACAAACCGGACAGCCGTCCGCCGCCGCCGACAATCCTCGAGATCAAGCTTCGTGACGGACGGACGCTTTCGACGGAAGTCACACTGCAGAAGGGAGGCAAGGATTTTCCGCTCGGCGACGAAGATTACGCACGCAAATTCCTCGATTGTGCGGCGACCGGTATGGAAGCGGCGGCCGCGAACGAACTGCACAAGGCGGTCTACGGCATGGACAATCTGGAAGCGATCGCCGGGCTCATGGCGCCGTTGCGGGGATTGCGCCGGCCCGCGTTTGCCGCCGAATAAACGCCGAAGGAATTATCCCGCATGGAAATCAAATCGGTATCGGCGACGTGGCTGCATGTCCCGATCCCGAAGGACAAGCAGCATGTCAGCGACTTCGGCCCGACGACGTCGCTCGACGCGACCCTGGTGCGAATCGAAACCGCCTGCGGCATCGTCGGCTTCGGCGAGGCGAAGTCGGCGGTCGGCAGCAACAGCACCAATCTGGCACTCTGTACCTTGATTGAGAGGGAACTGGGCCCGCTGTTGATTGGCCAGGATCCGCGCGATATCTCGCGCTTGTGGGATGTCATGTACAACGGGACGCGGGCGCATTTCGCACTCGACCGGGGCCACGTATTTCCGATACTGGGCCGCAGGGGCCTGACGATCTGCGGCATCGCCGGCATCGACCTGGCCTTGTGGGATATCCTGGGCAAATCGCTCAACGCACCGATCTGGCGTCTACTCGGCGGAAGACGGCACGAACGGATGCCCGCTTATGCCTCCGGCGGCTGGGCGCCCGCGGATCGGATCGCCGCGGAGTTGCAGGGTTTCATCGACCAAGGCAACTTCAAGGCGGTCAAGATGCGGGTCGGCGCCGGCGACGGCGAGGTCCGCCACTCGATCGCCCGCGTGCACGCGGCGCGCGAAGGTCTCGGCGACGATATCGACATCATGTGCGACGCGCACGGCACGATGACCGTCGCGGAGGCCAAGCGTTTTTGCCGCGCCGTTGCGGATAGCAATATCGCCTGGTTCGAGGAGCCGGTTACGGCCGACGACAAGCGAGGCTTGGCGGAAATTCGCGCGTCGACCGATATTCCCATCGCGACGGGGGAAAGCGAGTTCACCCGCTTCGATTTCCGCGATCTGGCGGAATTGCGTGCGGCCGACATTTTCCAGCCGGACTTGGCCATCGCCGGCGGCATTACCGAAGCGATGCGTATAGAAGCGCTGGCCAGCGCCTTTCAAATCCGCTTTGCCGCGCACCTCTGGACCGGCGCGCTTGCCTTCGCGGCGGGTTTGCACGTATCCGCGGTGGCATCGAGCGCGTTTATTCTCGAATATTCCCTGGGCGCCAACCCGATGCTGCGCGAGCTCGCGATCGAGGATTTCGTGGCGGTCGACGGTTATATCGAGATACCGGACCGTCCGGGGCTCGGCGTCACCGTCGACGAGGATTTCGTCAAGCGCTACGCACGGACGGCGTAACCGGCTTAGTGCGCGTTTCGCGGTGCAGGATGTAGAGTCCGCTGGCAATTACCAGCGCACCGCCGCTCAGGATGAATTCGTCCGGCACCGTGCCCCAGAAGAAATAGCCAAGCAACGCCGCCCACACGATCCCAGTATATTTGAGCGGCGATATCGCCGCGGCTTCCGCCACGCGGAAGGCCTCGATCATCAGGTAATGGGCGACGCCGACAAGCATCCCCATCAACGCCAGTTGCCAGAAATCAGTTACGGTCATCGGTTCCCAGCCGAACGGTGCGGACCCCGCCGACACAATGACCAGTGCCACGTTCGACCAGAACATGATGGCGTTCGAGGACTCCGTGGCGCTGATCCCGCGTGTCGTGACATCGCGCAATGCGCTGAGCAGGGCGGCGAAGATGGGCACGATCGCGAGCAGATGGATCGCGTCGGGCGTCGGCCGCAGCATGATCAGTACGCCGGCGAAGCCGGTCAGTACCGCGGCCCAGCGCCGCCAGCCGATATGCTCGCCCAGCATCGGGATCGCCAAGGCGGTGACGAATAGTGGCCCGGCGAACAGCAGCGCCACAGCATCGGCCAGCGGCAGCAGGACCATCGAGGTCGCGATTGCCGCAGTCGCGCTGAGATAGAACAGCGCCCGCAACCCCACGCCGCGCCGGTCCACGACCTTGAGCGACGCCAACCCGCCGGAAGTAAAAATAAAGAAAAACGTCGGTATGAAGATGAACAGCGCCCGGAAGAAGATGATCTGCCCGACCGGCAACCGGCCGCCGACCCACTTCGTCATCGCATCGCCGATCGTAAGCAACAGCATCGCCAGCGCCATTAAAGCGATGCCGCGGGCTGTGGAACCGGTCTCACGAGACGCTGCGGACGCGGTCACGCGAGGTCTTGCCGTGCCAGAAAGTCGAGCAAGGCGAAGCTGCACTCCGCGCCGTGCGAACAGGCGAGGCCATGCCGGGCGCCAGGAAACACCTGGATCTCCGAATTCGGGATCAGCTTGTGCATGTCAGCCGTCAGGTCCGTCGAGACGAACGGGCTGGAATCGGGGGCCAGCAGTAGGGCGGGGGCTTCGATCTTCTCGAGTTCGTTCGAGAAATCCGACCCGATCAGCAAATCCGCCAGATCGAGCAGGGAGTCGGCTGACGTCGCGCTTTGCACGCCTTCGAACCACTGCCGGATCTCGTCAGGCACGGTGTCGGGGAAGAAACGGTCCGCCATCATGTCATTCGACCAGGCTCGCATGCCGTTTTCCGCGACGAAGGTGCGCCATTCCTTGACCTTGCGGATCGACCCGCCGCGATGGGAGGCCGAAACAGCCGTGACGCTTCGAACCGCGTTAGGGTTTCGGCTCGCCAGATAAAGCGAGACCGTTCCGCCGAGAGACTCGCCGACAAGGTGGAACTGTCCGCTATTCGACGCCTCGGCGACCGCCAAGACGTCGTCCGCGAGCATATCGATCGACCAGTCGAATCCGGCACCCGGTACGTGCGAGCGTCCGAAACCGCGCGTATCGAACCACACGATCCGGTAGCGATCGGTCAGACCGGGCAGCCAGCCGGCCCAAATATTCCGGTCGGTCGCGACGCCGTGGCAGAACAGGACGGTCTCCGGATCGGAGACCCAAGTCGGCGTGATATCGATAACCTCGTAATCCAGCGGGCCGCCATTGCATTCGATCGTGGGCATATTGCGGAGCTCCGTGTCTGCGCCGGCGCATTATGACCGGTCGTAACGCTGCGGTACATGTTGCGGCATGCTACACACAACTGGCTTGATTCATCCGTCGATAAGCGGCGGTCACTTCGTGGCAAGGCTCGGGCAGAGGAGTAAACAATGAAAGGCTGGATCGGCGTCGATTTGGACGGAACGTTGGCCAAATACGATGGATGGGTCGGCACGTCGCATATCGGCGAGCCCGTACCCGTCATGCTGGACCGCGTCGTGCGATGGCTGGCGCAAGGCTTTGACGTGCGCATCTTTACCGCTCGCGTTTCGCGTCCCGAGCAGGAAAAGGAAGCCCGCAAGGTCATCGAGGCGTGGTGCCGCCTGCATATCGGACAGGTATTGCCGATTACGAACGAAAAAGACACCGGGATGATCGAACTTTGGGACGATCGTGCGGTTCAAGTCATTCCGAATACCGGGCAACCGGTCGGGACAAGCAACAACGATCTCGATTAAAAAGCCGCAGCGGATTATTTAGACAAAAAATATGGGCGCACTTAACCGGAGACATTCCTCATGCATATAGGCCTCATCGGCGGCATCGGGCCGGCGGCGACGGAGTTCTATTATCGCGGTCTGGTCAACGCGTATGCCGCGGCGGAACGGATCATGGAGCTGACGATCGTTCATTCTGACGCCCGGCAGCTCGTTGCAAATCTCTCGGCGGCGAATCCAGAGGCGCAGGCTGCGGTTTTCTTGCCGCTTGTCGAACGGCTCAAGGCCGCCGCCGCGGACGCCGTTGCCGTGACGTCCATGGGCGGTCATTTCTGCATCGAGGAGCTTGAAGCGATATCGCCATTGCCGGTTCTCAATGCGATTCCCGAGTTGGACACATTTTTCGTCGAACGTGGCGTGAAGCGCATCGGATTGCTGGGGACCAGCACGGTCATGCAGTCGAGCGTCTACGGCGGCGTTCCATCGGTCACGTGCGTTCTGCCCGCTGGCGATGATCTGGCCAATGTGCATGACGCTTATGTCGCCATGGCGACGGCGGCGCGCGTGACGAAGGCTCAGCGGCATACATTTTTTCGCGTCGGGCGTGACTTGTGCCGGGAACAGGGGGCGGAGGCGGTTCTATTGGGCGGTACGGACTTGTTCCTGGCTTTCGACGGTCAGGAATGCGGATTTCCCATCATCGACGCTGCCCAGGTTCATATTGCGGCGATATTTCGTAGATCGCTGGAAGACCAATGAGCCTGACGGATGCGCCAAAAGCGATTAAGCCGGAGACGCTGCGTTCCTGGCTGTTCATCGATGGAGCGGACGACGCGGCGCTTGCGGCCGGCCCCGCGTCGGGCGCCGACGTCCTGATCCAGGAGCTTGAGGACTTCACGCCGCCCGAAAAGCGCCCGCATGCCCGCGAGATCAGCCCCGAAATCATTTCGGCCTGGAAAGCGGAAGGCATTGTCGCGGCGGTCCGGATCAATCCGTTGGAGGGGGACGGTGCCGCAGATTTTGCAGCGATCATGATTGGGCGGCCGGATATCGTAATGCTTCCGAAAGCGGCGGGACCGGCGCAGATCACCGCTTTGGCCGCGGCAATGAGCCAGTTGGAGGCGGATTGCGATGTCCCGCCGGGTGCAACGCTGATCGTTCCCAATATCGAACAAGCGTCAGGCTTGATGCAAACCCATGCAATCTGCCGGTCAAACGAACGCATTGCCGGCTGCATCGTCGCGTCGGAGGATATGGCCGCGGACCTCGGCGCGGAACGCGGTCCTGACGGAATCGAACTGGCATATGTCCGCGAGCGGTTTCATCTCGAATGCGTCGCAGCGGGTGTTTTGTCTATCGACTGCCCCTATACCTGGACGGATACCGAAGGCCTAGCCCGGATTTCTCAAACCCATCTTGGCGGTGTGTCAAGTGGAGCTGATGAGCCGGGTTGTGGCAGCATTTGTGTGGCGTTGAGACAGTCTGGGCCGGGGTTGATCGTATGACGGGTCTTCGGAAGATTACGTCGCGTCATGGGCGTAGCCGCGCGCGTGCGGGAACGTGGCGCGGCGCCGGCGCTTGAATCGGGCGCGGCCGGTCGGGCTCGGCTATCGCGGGAAGGCGCGTTGCAGATAGAGGTAGGCGAGTG
>JAKZTB010000242.1:0-11692 GCA_047517345.1 Alphaproteobacteria bacterium | reverse complement strand
AGCGCGGCATCTCCGCCCAGCCTACCCCCCTGACGATCCTTCTGCTGTCCCATCGTCATCAGCGAATCCCCCAGTCAAATCAGAACGTCAAAGAATCAGACCAGGCCGCTTGTGTCCAGTGCCAACTTCGTCAACGGGCTGTTAAAATCAAAATTGCGCTAAAGGTTATCCAGCCAATGCCAACGTATGTGGTTTTAACTAATTTTTTCAAATCACGGTGCGCCCATAACAAAAATTCACAATAGAAACGTACCGCGAGGCGAAGCGTGATAAATTCAAGACCAAAAACAACAGCTGTAATGATGGTAACTAACACAATACTTTGCATATTATTTCTGTTTCTCCGTCTCTCCCTGACCTAAAATACCCAAATGTGGGGCCAGATCTTGCAATTCCGCATGTTCGTCGTCGTGTTATTGGCGTATGTGGGAATTCGAGACCTGACAATTTTTCGTAACAACAACAAAAATTATAGTCACAACTCGATCACCTAATTCGAACGAGGCGGCGAGAGGTGACGTAAGAACCGTTTCTAACCGGCTGCTCTATGCCGGGACAAACTTGTTCACTTTAATTTCTTTTTCGCGCTGCCGCATATGATAGGCATCGTACCGCGTTTGCATCCTGAGTAAGGTCTCCATTTTGACATCGAACGCTTTCTCTATGCGTAGCGCCATTTCCGGTGAAAGCGACGCCTTCCCATTCAATAAATTGGAAAGCGCGGGACGGCCTACGCCCAGTGCTTCGGCGGCTGCGGTCACGGACAGATCATCCGGCAAAACGGACCGCTTGATAAATCCGCCCGGATGGACCGCCTTCATTCCGATTTTGATCGCCATTATTCGTCGCCTTCCGCGTGTCAGTGGTAATCTTCATAATCAACGTCATAAAGCTCGTTGATGCCCGCATCGTGCTTGAACGTAATCCGCCAATTAGCCGTAACATGGAAGCTGTATGTACCGGCGCGGTTTCCGCTCAAAAGGTGCGGCTTATACTTTTGGAGATTGAATATCTCGTCGATGCTTTCTATATCGATGAGAAACGCCATAATGTCGGCGATCTTCGCCACATAGTTCTGTTGCAACCCTCTGGAATTGTTTTGTTCAACAAAGTTCCGTAGGCCCTTATGGCGGATATTTCGAATCTCCATACTTCAGTACAGCATTATGTATCGCGTAACGCAACAAGATACATAATGCTGTAAGGAATCCGAAGACCACCCTTGGCCGCAACCCAACAACCGAATTGTTGGTGCGCATCCAATCCACACCGTTCCCGACCAAACCAAGCGTCCAGATTGGATTGTTGACCAGTTCCTTTACCGCGCCTGGCGCCGTTCGGGGATGTTTTCCAGTTCGAACGAGGTCGACTGGTAGAGGTCGTTGATCCAGTTGACGATCAGCAGGCTGCCATGCGCCCGCCAGCTGTTGGCCGGGTCGCGGGCCGGGTCGTCGTCGGGGAAATAATGGGCCGGCACTTCGATCGCCGCGCCGGCGGCCACGTCGCGGTTGTATTCGTCCGCCAAGGTGCCGGTGTCGTATTCCAGATGATTGAACATATAGGTCTGCCGCTTGGCATCGTCGCGCACCAGGCACAGTCCCGACTCGTCGGACTCCAGCAACACGGTGAGCCCTTCCGGCAGATCCTCGCGCCGCACCTCGGTGTGGCGGCTGACCGGGACGGGAATAATATCGTTGAAGCCGCGCAGCAGGCCATCGCGGCCGCCGCGGACGTGATGGGAAAACACGCCGAACATTTTCTGCGCCAGCTCGTGTTTCGGCACGCCATGAAAATAATGCAGCGCCGCCTGCCCGCCCCAGCAGATGTTATAGGTTTCCTGAACGTGGCTCAGCGACCAGTCGAATATCTGCGTCAGTTCGCGCCAATAGACGACATCCTGGAACGGCAAGGTCTCGATCGGCGCCCCGGTGATGATGAGACCATCGAACTTGCGGTCGCGGACATCTTTCCAGGGCTGATAGAAGGCCAGCATATGCTCGGCCGACGTATTCTTCGGCGCATAGCTCGATGTGGTCATCAGGGTCAGCTCGATCTGCAAGGGCGTGGCGCCCAACAGGCGGGAAATCTGCATCTCCGTCTTGATCTTTTCCGGCATCAGGTTGAGCAGGGCGATCTCGAGCGGCCGCACATCCTGCCGCATCGCCACCCTCTCGGTGATCAGCAGCACACCCTCGTCTTCCAACGTCGCCTGCGCCGGCAGATTATCCGGAACCTTGATCGGCATCGTTTTTGTCCTTTTTGCGCGGCCCCACCGAGCGGCCAGCGGGATGCATAGCATATTGTTTCGAACAACAAACGCACGAAGACTCAATGCACTGTAGAACTTTGGCCTAATTACACGAATGTCAATAACGACTACGGTTAGGCGTCTGCCCGATCAAGATTGGACTACCTTATTCCGGCAGGCCGGCCTCGCGCAGGCTATCCATAAAGCGCTGCATGAAGGCGTCGTCGGAATTCCGTTGCAACCCGTGTGCGTCGCTAAGGTGCAGGTTCGGCGCAATAAGGCGGACTTCACCGACCGTCTTTTGCGCTTCGATGAGACAGCCGGTCTGGACGAAGATGTATGCCTTCTGGAGTAAGGCCTGCAAAAAGGCAGGCTCGGTCGTCAAAATTTCGTTGCAAATAGCCAGTGCCTTGTCGAATTCTTCGAGAACGATCAATGTTCGCGCGAGACCATTGCCGTACCAGTTCGGATAAAACGGGTTGAGCGCCATTGCGGCGTGGAAATGATCGACCGCCTCGTCATATTTGCCCGCAAGAGACAAAGCGAACGCCAGAAAGGCCCTGACGTCGGCACTCCCGGGGTAAAGCTCGAAGCCGCGCCGCGCCATGGCGACCCCTTCGTCATGGCGGCCCAGATTGCCAGCGACCATGGTGCTGAGACCGATAACCCAAAATACAGTGTCGTCGAGCGCCATGGCGCGCTCGGCAAACTCCTGCGCGCGCAGGAACTTCGCTTCGGACTCCCCCGTATAACCCAACCGGCCATCCCACCAATGGGTAAATCCCAGGGTCGCCCAGGCATAGGCGTAGTCGGGATCGATTGCGACCGCCTTCTCCGCCATGCTGCGCGCTTCCAGGAAATCGGTGAAACTGAACCGCATGAATAGTTCCGTCGCGCGGACGCACAGTTGCCAGGCTTCGATGCTGTTGGTACCGCGCGCCAGGATTAGCGCTTCCTCGCCGTCCGTCAGATTGACGCGCAGTGCGGTTACAATCTCCTTGGTGATTTCGTCTTGTATGTCGAACAGGTCGTCGACCGTACGGTCGAAACGTTCCGCCCAGATGTGGTTGCCGTCGACGGCGTCGATCAACTGGGCTGAGATGCGCAACCGATTGCCGCCGCTGCGAATACTGCCTTCAAGGACATAACGTACGCTCAACTCACTAGAGATTCGGCGTAAATCGCGGGCGCCTTCCTTATACGCAAGCGTCGAGTTTCGCGCGATCACGCGCATCCGGGAAATCTTTGAAAGCGCCGTGATGATGTCCTCCGCGATACCGTCGGCAAAGAATTCATGCTCGGGATCACGGGACATGTTTTCGAACGGCAGGACAACGATCGACGGCTTGTCCGCTGGCAACGGTCTTTCGTTCGCATCCGGCGACTGAGGGGCCTGCCGTGAAACCGCAGGTGCCCAGTGCCAAACCTGAATCGGGCGAACGATGTTCTTAACCTCGTGCTCGCCGCTATCCCGCCATTCGACGTCCAAGCGATCGCGGACCTGACGATAGGCATCATCCGAGAGGGCCAGTCCGTTTTCTTCGGCCAATCCTTCCAGCCGCGCTGCAACGTTCACACCGTCACCGAAGATATCCTCCCCCTCAACGATGACGTCGCCCAAATGGACACCGACGCGGAACCGGACGCTCAGTTCTTTGGAGATACCGTCGTTCCGTTCAACCATCCCCGTCTGCGTCGCGATAACGCACTCGACGGCGGCGACGACGGACGGGAACTCCAGCAACAATCCGTCACCCATGGTTTTGACGATTCGTCCACCATGTTTCTTGATAAGGGGATCGATCAACTCGGCTCGGTGGGCGCGCAGTGTCGCGAGCGTGCCGATTTCGTCACGGCCCATAAGGCGCGAATAGCCGACGACATCTACGGATACGATGGCAGCAAGCCTGCGTTGGGTTCCTTCCGTCATATCCGGAGTGTAGCGGTGGGTCCGGGCTAAATCTACGCGCTGTGAAATTGCAATTTGCGGCCGCACGGTGGCATATGCTGCTGCACTTCAAGAACGCCACGCTACACAGGAAACGACGATATGCCCACCGATCCCATCGCACCCGAAAAACTCACCGCGCTGATCCGCGATAGCCTCGCCGCCGGCGGCTTCGCGGCGGCCAACGCGGACATCGTCTCGCGGCACCTGGTCGATGCGGAGATGAAGGGCGTGTCGTCGCATGGGGTCAACCGGCTCGGCCTGTATTTGGGCGAGGCCGCCGAGGACGTTATCGACCCGAAAGCGGAACCGGTTGTGACGTCGGTGCGCGACGGGTTGCTGCATGTCGACGGCGCGCGCGGTATCGGTATCGTCGCCATGTCCCGGGCGACCGACGCCCTGATCGAAACGGCGCGCGCGCGTGGCATGGCCGCCGCCGGGATCGTCAATTGCGGGCATTCCGGACGCATGGGCGCCTATGCGGAACGGGCGGCGGCGGCGGGATTTCTGGCGATCAGCTTCGGCGGCGGCGGGCGGCGGCAGTGGGGCAATGTCGTGCCGTTCGGCGGCGTCGAGCCGGTGATGAGCACCAATCCCTACACGCTCGGGCTGCCGGGACTGCCGGACGATCCGGTGGTCTGCGATTTCGCCATATCCACGGTCGCCACCGGCAAGGTGGCGGTGGCCCGCGCCAACGGCGAAACCCTGCCGCCCGGCGCGGTCATCGACAGGAATGGCCGGCCGTCCCAGGACCCCGAAGCCTATTATGACGGAGGCGCCCTGTTGCCGGCCGCGGGGCCGAAAGGCAGCGGACTCGGCATCATCGCGGAGCTGATGGGCGACGCGATGCTGGGCGATTGCGTCGAATACAACTGGCTGATGATCCTGATCCGCGCCGATGCCTTCCAGCCCATGGCCGAATACGAAAAGCGGGCCGAAGCTTTCGTCGAGGAGGTGCGCGCTTCGAAGACCGCGGACGGGTTCGACAAGGTGATCATGCCGGGCGAACGCGAAACCAATCTTGCGCGGAACGCCGTGGAAGCCGGTATCGTGATCGGCGACGGCGTGTGGGAAGGCATCGTCGAGGCGGCGAAGCGCGTCGGCGTGAAAGCGTAACCGCGAGCGCCATGTCACAGTCCAAGATTTTCGGTATTGGGCTATCCAAGACGGGCACCTACAGCCTGACGGTCGCGCTGCAACATCTCGGCTGCTCGCGGCCCGCCCGTTTATCGCGCGTTTGGAAGAGCTAAACGTTGGTTTCCGACTGCCCCGACATCGCCTCGTCAAAAACGGCAAGATAAGCGTCCGTCATCCGGTCGAGACGGTAATATGCGGCCGCCCGGACCCGGCAAGCGACGCCCATGTCGCGGCGACCAGCGTCGTCCGTTGCCAGCCGAACCAGCGCAGCGACCAGACCTTCGATGCATTCGTCGTACATCGCCGGCCGCGGCACCAGGATTCCGGTATCGTCCAGCGCTTCCGGCACACCGCCGATCGCCGTCGCGATGACGGGTAACCCTTTGGCCATCGCTTCCAGCATGGATAGGGGAATGCCTTCGCTGTGGGAGGTGAGCACGAAACAGTCCGCGGCATCCATCCAGGCCGAGATATCCGTCCGATGGCCCAACAGGTGGACACGGTCCGACACACCAGCCACGGCTAGGGCGGTTTCGAGACGCTCCCTTTCCTCGCCTTCTCCGGCCCAGGCGAAATGCAACCGGTCCCACACCGGCCGTGCCTTGAGCTGCTGCATTGCGTCGATCTGCAGCGCGTGTCCCTTGACGATTTCCAGCTTCGCCGCGGTGAGACACAGGATGCTGTCATCCGGTATTTGCAGTTGCCGGCGCAAGGCGGCGCGACGTGTTTCGTCGCGCGGCTCGAAATAGCGGTCCGGCCGACCGCTCACGATCACCGACCCGACATCGGCGGGCAGGCGCAAACATTGGCGCAACGCCCCGAGACTCTCCTGCGACTTGACGATGACCGCTTCCGCATTGCCGTACAGCCGGGACACCATCGTCAACGCGTTTTCGTCCCAATCGTACAGGCTGGGCGCCACCAAACCGTCCACCGTAACGTAGGGGATGCGGAAGAAGTGCGCGGCCTGCATGCCGGCGACGGTCGTCAGCGGATGGATACCGCTGGAGAACACGACGAGATCGGGGCGGGTCTCGCCGAACAAGATCGCGGGAAGAAACCTGTCCGCGCCGAACCCGACGATGTCGGCATAGGGATCGCGGCGGAAGAAGTGCCTTTCGGCAGCCGAACAATCCGCCATCCGGCCGCGGTAGTCCGGTTCTTCCGGTTGCGCGAGGATCGCCGTCCAGCCCGCGCGCAAAATCGCATCGGCGATGTGCTCGTTGAACCGGGCCACGCCGGTGCCCGATTTGGTCGTCGTAAAGATGAGGATCTTCGGCTGCGTCATGGTCCTGCAATCCCGTTGTCTAGAGCAATCCCATGGCCTGCCAGACGGGCACGCTCGCGGCGAGCGCGATCAACGTCACGACCGCATAGGCGATGGCGATCTGGGCGCCCTGGAGGTGAGAAAACAGTTGTCCTTCCGTGCCGTGATAGAGCGCCAGATAGGTTGTGCTCTGATAGGAGAAAAGAAGCCGTTGCAGGCAATCACCGCGACCAGCCCGACGATGAAGGGATCGATGCCGATGCTTGCGGCGACCGGGGCCAGCGCGATCGTGATCAGCGGCGCCGAAGCCTGCCACCGGATCACCAGGCTGACCGCGAAACAGAGCACCGCCAGCCCGATCACGAACAGGAACGGCGACGCGCCGAGCACACCGACGGCGTCTGCGACGCCGCGCGCGAACCATGTGTCCAACCGGGTCTTTGAAAAGATCACCGAAATGCTGGCCAAGATTCCGAACAGGAGCGCAAAACTCCAATTGGCCCGTTGCAGTGTGTTGGCGGTGACGACGCCGCCGGCCGCAAGGGCGCCCATCGCCAGAACCGCGATCCAGCTCGGATGAACGCCGTGCAGCGGTTGGGTCATGAAGCCCACCAGCATCAAGGCGCCGACGGCGAGCGAGATCTTCTCCTTTCGCGACGGCGGGCCGAGGAGCGCGAGTTGCAAGGCAAGCGAGCTCGAGCCGGTCTTGTCGGCGGCAGGCGACCGCTCCCGCGGCCGGAAAAGGACGATAATGACGCCAACCAGCCCAACGAACAGGATGAGGTTGGCCGGTGCGCCGTAATAGGCCCACATGACCCAGTCCAACTCCGCGCCGCCGGCCTGGCTGCCTTGCAGGATGGCGAAGACCAACACACCGGTGGTGGAGCTGGTGAGGAAAACGGCGGCCAACTGACCGAAGCCGATCAGCGCCGCCATGGATAGGCCGGCGGATCCCCGTGATTTGGGTTCGTAGCCAAGCGCTTCGATCAGTTCCCTGAGCATGGGCGCGATGATGATTATCCGTCCTGTCGCGTTGGGCACGGCGGGTCCGATCAGAACGCCCGCCAGCGCCAGCGAGATCACCTGGCCGATATACCCGCCCTTCATGCGGCCGATCATCAACAAGGCCAGCCGATAGAGCAGTCCGGTGGAGGCGAGCGCGCTGCCGATCACCAGGACGCAGACCAGCAGCAGCCAGCTTTGCGAGGCGTAACCGGACAGCACGATGTCGGACGACGCGACCCCGATCAACGTGTAGGCCAGCGCCATCAGAAGGGCCAGAACGCCCTCCGGGATGACTTGCACGGCCATGGCCGGCACGGCGGCGGCCAGGACGGCCAGCGCCTTCCATCCCGTGACAGACAAGCCTTCCGGCGGCGGCAGGACGAAGCTGCCGGCGATCACGACAAGCGCGAACGCCAATGGCCCCCAAATCTTAAACTTTCGAAGCCATGACCGGGATGTCGCGTCCGCCTGCGGCGGCGGGACGGTTTCAGGTGCGACCGAACCTTCGATATGTTCGTCCGTATATTCGGCGTCCGGCGAGACCACGGAAGCGAGCCGGCGGCTCAGCGTTGCGGCGATGCCCAGCCCGACGCTGGGCTCCTGGCGGACCAGTTCGAGGAATTTGCTGCGTCCGAGGCGCAGCACCTCGCACTCGGTCTCGGTGCGTAATGTCGCGTTGCGCGGGCTCGTCGTCAGCAGCGATTGCTCGCCGAAGGCCTCGCCTCGGCCCAAGGTGTGGAGCTTGGTGTCCAGCCCGTCGGCATTCGCGACCAGGCGCGCGATCCTGCCGCGGACGATCAAATAGAAGGATTCACCGGGATCGCCCTGCCGGAAGATCACCGTATCAGCCGGAAACCGCTGCGGTTCCAAATCGGTCGCCAGCTTCGCCAGGATAACCCGGTCGAGCTCGGCGAAAAGTTCTATCTGGCTCAACAGCGCCGCGTAATCGAGATGAGCGGACGTCGGTTGCGCATCTTCGTTCCGGTTTTCCATTGCGTCTTCTTAACACACGAATTTGACACCGGCAGAGCATCGGGGAACTTGGCGAATTTGACCGGACTATTCCAAGCCGTACCCGTGATGCATAATGGGCCATGGGCAGGGACGCGCTGGAAAACAAACCGACGCGACTGGAGCGGATGCGATGAACTACCGAAAGTTGGAGGTAAGTCCCATCGCCGGTGCGCTCGGCGCCGAACTCTTTGGCGTCGACCTCTCGCTGAATCTCGACGACGAAACCTTCGCCGAGGTCCGACAGGCATTGCATGAGTATCTGGTAATCTTCTTCCGCGACCAGATCATGACGCCGGAAGAACAATTGACCTTTGCGCGCCGCTTCGGCGAGGTCGAAACGCACCGCTACGCCAAGGGGTTGCCGAGCCACTCCGAGATCCTGCCGGTCGTCAAGGAAGCGACGGACCGAGCGGAGAATTTCGGCGGCATCTGGCATAGCGACGTTTCGTTCCACGAGACCCCGCCGATGGGGCAAATCCTCTACGCCCTCGAGGTGCCGGAGGCTGGGGGCGACACGATCTTCGTCAACATGTACCGCGCCTACGACGCCTTGTCGGATGCCATGAAAGAGATGCTGGACGGCGTGCGGGCGATACACACCGGCGAGCGATCCTACGGCGCGACCGACAGCCAGGTGACGCGCCGGCAAGACAAGTTCAGCCATTCGATGGACGTCAAAGTGAAAGATGATGCAAAAGCCGAGGTCGCCCATCCGGTCGTCCGCACCCATCCGGAAACAAGACGCAAATCGTTGTTCGCCAGCGCCATCTCAATGCAGCACTTCGAGGGCATGACCCGCGCGGAAAGCCAGCCGATAATCGATTTCCTCAACAACCACTCGCGGCGGCCGGAATTCACCTGCCGTTTTCGCTGGCGCAACAGGTCCGTCGCCTTCTGGGACAATCGGTGCACGCAGCACTATGCGCTGAACGACTATCACGGCCAGCGCCGCGTCATGCACCGGGTGACGATCGCGGGCAAGCGACCGGTATAGCCCTGATATCGTCCCACCTACTGCTTGATCTTGACCAGCAGCATGAGCGGGATGGACGCGAAGGAGACCAGCGCGTAGAGCGCGAAGGAGTTCGTGTAGCCAACCATCACCGCCTGCCGGTTTACTTCCGAGCCGAGCGCGGCGAGACCCTGCACCGTGTCGAACGACCACTGGCCCATCACCTGCCGGAAGCGCAGCACGTCGGCGAATGCGGTGATGTGCTCGGACATTTCCGAATAGCTGATCTTGCCGGTGCGCGAGACGGTCAGCACGCTCACCGAGATGAAGATGCTGCTGCCGAAATTCCGCAGCAGGTGAAAGATCGAGGACGCGTCCGGCAGCAATCGCACGGGCAGCGTCGCGAACGCGACGATAGAGAGCGGCACCCACATGATCGCCGAGCCGACGCCCTGCAAGATCCCATTCCAGGCCACGGTCATCGGGTCCACGTCGAGCGTGAACAAGGCCATGTTCCAGCCGGACAGGCCGATCGCCGAGATGCCGACGATCATGCCGATCCGTGGGTCGAACTTTCCGATTTGCGCGACCACGAGGAATCCGAGAACCATGCCGGCCCCGCGCGAGGCAAGCAGGATACCGATCATCGAATCCGGATAGCCCATGAGGTTCTGCAGCATGGTCGGGATCATCACCGTCGGCGTGATGTTGACCATGCCGTAAACGAACACCAGGAACAGCCCGATGCTGAAATTGCGGTCCCTGAACAATTTCGGATTGATGAACGGATTGTCGGTGGTCACCGTGTGGACGATGAATATCCACAGGGCGACGGCGACGAGTGTCAGGTACGCCCAGATTTCATAGGATTCCAGCCAGTCCTCGCGTTCGCCGCGGTCCATCATCAACTGCGCGCAAGTGATCGCGACCGAAAACATCAGGAAACCGGTCCAGTCGAGCCGCGTCGCCGACCGGCCGCCGGTGTCGTGCACCCAAAGCCAGACCGCCAGGAAGGTGACGCCACACATCGGCAAAATGAGGATGAAGACGAAACGCCAGTTGTAAGCTTCCGCAAGGTAGCCGCCCAATGCGGGCGCGATCGCCGGGCCGATGACGACCGCGATACCGAACACCCCCTGTGCGAAGGCGCGTCGCTCGGGCGGGTAGACGGCGACGATGATCGCCTGGGACAGCGGCACCAGCGGCGCGCCGAAGGCCCCTTGCCCGACCCGGTAAACCAGGAGCGGCACCAGCGAATCCGCAACCGCACATAACAGCGAACTGATCGTGAATCCGACAATCGACCAGATGATGACGTTGCGGTGCCCCCACCGCGCGACCAGCCAGCCGGTCGTTGGCGTTACCACCGCGGTCGCGATGACGTTCAGCGTCACCACCCAGGACACCTGTTCCGGCGTCGCCGAAAGCGCCCCTTGCAGCTGCGGCAGAACCACGTTCACGATGGTCATCGTGATGGCGTACAGCATGGTGCACAGGGACACCGCCAGCAGAATCAGCCCGCGTGGTATCGTTCGGGTGCCCGTTGCAGCCATGAATCTTCATTCTTCAATGGATAGGCGTGGCGTTTATAGCACTAACAGTGCACGCCCCTGCACCTTCGCGACGGGCTTAATGCCACGCTCTTATCTCACCGATTTTTCCAGTCTCGGCCCGCTTCGCCGCCGCCCAGCGTCGAATCGACGCCGTAGAGCATGTTCAACCCTTCGAACAATTCGGAGAACTGCACCTGGCGCATCTCGCCGCCATACTGTTCGACGTACCATTTCCAGAGGTTGACGCTGTGTGTCGCGACCGAGACGTGGTTGGCCAGCGACAGGTACGAGTTCTCCGCGTTCTCGAGAAAGCTCATGAAGGTTTGCGGGCGGTCGTTTTCGACGAATTCGTTGTAGCTGTGCTCGTACTGGCTGAGCACTTTGTGCGCATTGACGTAGCCGTCGCGCATTTTTTGCCGCAGTTGGTTCCTTCCTTGCCTATCCGGTTAACGCCCATGACCGCTACATGTAGGGTGCCGCCACTCTCCCGAGTAAAGCTCGGCATAGGTTGGAGCAGAGGTGTCGCCCGCGATGCCGAGCAATGAGCGGAAGGCGTTGAACGGGTAGA
>JAKZTB010000241.1:0-22256 GCA_047517345.1 Alphaproteobacteria bacterium | reverse complement strand
GGACGAGCCAAGCTCGCCCGCATTTACCACAGGCCCATCAACAGCAACTTTCTTCTCAAAATTATCGGTCATGTTCCGGTCCTCCTTGGACACTTCGATTAAGCCAATTCTGTGTCCAAGGAAATCGGGTCCGACTCACAGTCTGATACGCGGCCCATCAGATACTGCGTCAAAAAAGCAGTATTGGAATCGCCGAGATCCGCTGGCCCCAATTATTTATAAATTTGTATGCAAGTTATCCATTTAACTAATTGATTTTATTATATTTTAAATATATTAAATGTATTTTATTCGGGACCTAGGAAAATCTAAATTTTCAGAAACGGCTACCAGGTTCGTTGACTTTTAAAAAATATCATATATATGCTGGCTAACGCGTGTTGCATTTGTTTTGTGTTAATTGAATCACCGGTTCGCCGTTTAGTTTCGTTATCCCCTGACAATGTAATCGTTAAAAAGATCGCGGTTCCGCATGGTGCGGGGCGCGAACCATCAAAAATGTTAGAGGAAATACTATGACTATTGGTACCGTAAAATGGTTCAACCCGGCCAAGGGTTTTGGATTCATCGAGCCGGAGGACGGCTCTCAAGACGCTTTCGTCCATATTTCGGCCGTCGAGCAAGCCGGCTTGCAGTCGCTTCGCGAGGGTCAGAAGGTCAGTTACGAACTGGCACCTGGTCGTAACGGAAAATCTTCCGCCGAAAATCTTTCGACCATCGACTGATTATATTTGGGCGGCGCCTTCGACGACAGTCGAGGGCGCCGCCCAAACGCTATAGATTAAGTTAGAACGGCCCCGGCAATGCCTTGCCAGGGCGCTACCCCTACCCAAAATCGATAAAAAACGATCACGAACTTGGCGTGGCATGCGTGCTGTCGATAGGATAGCGCCGCAACCGGGTAGGGAGATCAGTACGTTATGAGCGCGCAGCAATACGATGTCGCGATTGTCGGTGCGGGGTTCGCGGGGATGTATCTGTTACATCGGGTACGCGCCCTGGGTCTTTCCGTCAGGGTCGTCGAGGCCGGAACCGATGTCGGCGGGACCTGGTACTGGAACCGCTATCCGGGTGCGCGCGTCGATATCGAGAGCATGCAGTATTCCTACCAGTTCGACGACGCGCTGCAACAGGAATGGCAGTGGTCCGAGCGCTATGCGCCGCAACCGGAACTGATGAAATACGCGCGTCACGTTGCCGAGCGGTACGATCTGCGCCGCGACATCAAATTCGAGACCCGGATCGCCAAGGCGACATATAACCAAACGTCTTCACGCTGGGACCTGGAAGCCGAAGACGGGGCCACGTTCGATGCGCGTTTCTTCGTCATGGCAACAGGCTGCCTGTCGAAGCCGAACTGGCCGCACATCGAAGGGCTCGACAGCTTCGCCGGCCCGACCTACCACACAGCCCTGTGGCCGCATGAGAAGGTCGACTTCACCGATCAGCGGGTCGCCGTCATCGGCACCGGCTCGTCGGGAATTCAGTCGATTCCGGTCATCGCCGAACAGGCGGCACAACTCTACGTCTTCCAGCGCACACCCAATTATGCGATCCCGGCGCACAACGCGCCGCTCAACAAGGATTACGAGGACTGGGTCAAGTCGCACTACGCGGAGTTCCGCGCCCAGGCAAAACAGACGCCGCCGGGGATCTATGGGCGCTTCCGCGTCGGCAAGGTGGTCGAGGCGACGCCGGAGGAACGGCTGGCGGAATATGAGGAACGCTGGGCCGCCGGCGGGCTGTCCTTCATGGGCGCCTATGGCGACCTGATGCTGACCCAGGAGGCGAACGATACGGCAGCGGATTTCGTGCGCAACAAAATCCGTCGGATCGTCGACGACCCCGAGACGGCCGAACTGCTGTGTCCGCCGAACATCATCGGCGGCAAGCGGCTCTGCGTCGACAGCGACTACTACGCCACCTACAACAGGCCGACCGTGCAGCTGATCAACGTGCGCGACAACCCGATCGAGGCGGTCACGTCCAGCGCGGTGCGCGCCCACGGCAAGGACTACGAGATCGACGCGCTGGTCGTGGCCACCGGTTTCGACGCGATGACCGGCGCGCTGACCGCCGTCGATATAAGGGGCAGGGACGACGCCAGCTTGCGCGACCGTTGGATCGACGGCCCGAGCAGCTACCTCGGTCTTGCCATGACCGACTTCCCGAACTTGTTTACCGTCACCGGACCCGGCAGCCCCTCGGTCTTCACAAACATGATCCCGACCATCGAGCAGCATGTCGACTGGATCGCCGACTGCCTAGCGTACATGAAGGACCGCAACTACACCGCCATCGAGGCCGAACCGGAGGCGGAAAAGGCCTGGTGGGATCACCATCAAGAAATCGCCAAGATTGGCCTCAAGACGACGACGGACAGCTGGTACCTGGGCGCCAACGTGCACGGCAAGGCGCGTGTCTTCATGCCGTATTACGGCGGGTTTCCGGAATATTGCCGCAAATGCGAACAGGTCGTGGCGGACGGTTACGAGGGGTTTTCGTTCGGGTGAGACGCGATCCTGAGCTATAACACTCTGAACACAGGTTGCGTAATAGAGTGAAGCCGATGGCGGATTCCGCGTATCACAAGATGCGTACCGAGATTGCGCTGGCGCCCGCCGGATGCCCGGTCAATCATAGTTTCTCGACATTCGCCGAAGATTACATGCAGTACCCCTATGCGGAGCTGGCGAAGCTACGCGGCGAGTCGCCGGTATTCTATTCGGAGAAGCTGGGTTACCTGGTGCTGACGCGCATGGCGGATGTTTCCGAGGTGTTCCGCAATGCGGACGTGTTTTCCTCGGAGAACGTGCAGGACCCGGTGCTGCCGATCTGCGAGGCGGCGGCGACGGTGCTGGCCGCTCCGGATTACAACCCGATCGCGGTCATGTCGAACCGGGCGCGGCCGGACCACACCCGCATCCGCAAACACACCATGGCGGGTTTCTCGAGCCGCCGTATGCGGATCCTGGAGCCGTTCATCCGGCGGCGCTGCGAGGCGATGGTCGAAGAAATGCTGACGGGCGGGTCGCCGGCGGAATTCGTCAGTCTGATTGGGCACCCGCTACCGGGTGAAACGATCTTCCGCTTCATCGGATTTCCCGAAACCGACGACCGTAAGCTAAAGGAATGGACAACCAACCGGCTCGCCTTCACTTGGGGCAAGACGACGGAAGCAGAGCAGGTCGACATCGCGGAGAAGATGCTCGCCTATTGGCGCTATTGCGTGTCCTTCGTGCAACACCGGCAGCAGGAACCGGCCGACGATTTCACCTCCGAACTGCTGGCCGCCCATGACGCGGATGCCGAGGAACTCACCTATAAGGAAGTCGAATCGATCGTCTATGGACTGTCCTTCGCGGGGCATGAGATCGTCAGCAACATGCTGAGCAACGGGCTGATCAGCTTGCTGTCGAACCGGCCGTACTGGGAAGAGATCTGCGCGGATCCGGGACTGATCCCGAACGCGGTGGAGGAAATCCTGCGTTATAACTCGCCGCAGACTAGCTGGCGCCGGGTCGCGCTACAGGACACGGAGGTCGCTGGTTACAAAATTCCGGCGGGGACGCAAATTTTCCTGTCGCTCGGCTCGGCCAACCACGACGAAGCGGTGTTCGACGACCCCGAACGGTTCGACATCCACCGGGAGAACGCGCGTACGAATATCGCCTTCGGGCGCGGCATCCATTTCTGCCTTGGCAACCGACTGGCAATCCTCGAAGCGACCATCGCCATCGAGACCTTGGCGTCGCGGGTACCGTCCCTCGATATGGTGAAGGACCAGACGTTCAGTTTCTTCCCGAACTTTACCTTCCGCGGCCCCGCGGCATTACGGTTGACCTGGGACGGTTGAGCGAAAAAAGGCCGAGCTTCTTATCTTGATTGCCGCGCGATGTGTAAAATATGGTGAAACTCGCGCGGCAATGGAAAGAGGGTGAGATGGCACGCTTCGATATCGTGATCAAAAACGGATTGATATTCGACGGCACTCGCATTCCCCGGTTCCGGGGCGACATCGGAATCAAAGACGGGTCGGTCGCGGCAATCGGGCATATCGATGCGGCCGCAGCAGACCGGGCGATCGATGCGACGGGACTGCATGTGGCGCCAGGATTCGTAGACCTGCATACCCATTACGACGCGCAGCTCTTTTGGGACCCCTACTGCACACTATCCGGTTGGCACGGAATCACGTCGGCGGTGATCGGCAATTGCGGCTTCGGCTTCGCGCCCGTCGCGCCGGAACAACGCGAACGTGCGATGCTCACGATGACCCGGGTCGAGGCGATCCCTTACGCGTCGATGAAGGAAGGATTGCCCTGGGACTGGACGACATTCCCGGAATTTCTCGACAGTGTCGACAAGGCGCCCAAGGCGATCAACATTCTGCCCTACATGCCGATCGGTCCGTTGCTGATCTGGGTGCTGGGACTTGAGGACGCCAAGGCTGGGCGCAAACCGACCGACACCGAGCATGCTGAAATTTGCCGCCTGTTCGAGGAAGCGCTCGATGCCGGCTGCTGCGGTTGGTCGGCGCAGCGGCTCAGTCCGGACGGCCCATCGTCGGTGCAGATGGACTATGACGCCACTCCGATGGTGACGGACGTGATGCATGACGAAACATGCGAGGCTCTGGCGAGCGTGCTCGGCCGGCGCAACGAGGGCTTCATGCAGATGACGATTTCGTCAGGGTCCTACACCAATGATCGCGCGCATATGGAGCGGCTGTCGGAGATCAGCGGCCGGCCGCTGCTGTGGAATGTGGTCCAGGCCTACGACCACAAACCGGAGGTGCATCGCGGCGCTTTGAAATGGCTCGACAATTGCCGTGATCGTGGCGTGCGTGTCTACGGTCAGGGCCTCACCACCGATGCCGGCTTCACCTTCACCTTCGAGGATTGGAACCTTTGGGACGACCGGCCGGCCTGGCGCGAAGCCACGGTGGGAACAGTTGCAGAGCGTCAAGAGAAACTGGCCGATCCCGAGCGGCGTGATGCCCTGAAGGCTCAGGTTCCGTTGACCGTGACCGGCCCCATTCCCGATATCGTGATCGTCGGCCCGAAATCGGCCGAGACCGAAAAGTATCTCGACAATACTGTGGGGCAAGCCGCGGAAAGCCTCGGCAAGCATCCGGTCGACGCCATGCTCGACATCGCCGTTGCCGACAATCTGGAAACCGAATTCTTCGCGGCGCCGCCGAACGTCTCGCTTAAGCATCTCAAGGAAATCATCGACAACCCGTGGGTTCTGTTCGGCGTGTCGGATGGCGGTGCCCATACCAAGTTCCTGACTGCCGGCCGTTATCCGACCGAAACCTTGACCAAGATCGTGCGCGAGGAAGGCATGCTGAGCCTGGAGGAAGCGCATTGGCGGCTCAGCGCGCTACCCGCCATGGTCGCGGGTTTCACGGACCGTGGGCAGCTCAAGGTCGGCGCGCCGGCGGATATCGTCGTCTACGATTACGACAAGCTGGAGATTACGCCGAGCGAGATCGTGCACGACCTGCCCGGCGGCGAATGGCGGCGTATTCAGCGCGCGACGGGGTATCGCTACGTTCTGGTAAACGGCCGCGTCACGATCGAGGACGACAAGGAGACCGAAACCTATTCGGGCAAGCTGCTGCGTCACGGCGGGGGCTCGCGGATCGTGGCAGCCGCTTAACCTCAACCTTATTTGGACGCCATTTCCCACACGCCCGTCCAGTCGGGCGCCGGCGGGTTGTCGCGGTAATAGGCGCACCGTTCGAGATAAAGGACCGACGGCCGATCGCCTGGCCGTAACGTATGAGCGTGTTCGAATTCGGCTATGGCTGTATCCCATTCGCGCTTCCGATAACTCTTCAATCCCTGTTCGAATGCCGCGAGCGTCGCCTGCATATTGGCGAAGGTTTCTTGATTGTGATGACCGAGCGCTTCGTAGACGGCGACCGGTTCCGTTTTGCCTTTGACCACAATTAGATCCAGCTCGCGGAACTGATGCTGGCCGTTCGATCCGGCGACGGTGTACTCACTGGCGAGAACCGGGACACCGTAATATTTCGTAGCGCTTTCGAGCCGCGCCGCTAAATTTACGGAGTCGCCGATAACGGTGTAATCCATTCGCTTCGGCGAGCCGATGTTGCCCGAAATCAGGTCGCCGGTGCTTAAGCCGATACCGATACTGATCGGAGCATTGCCATCGGCCTGCCGACGAACATTCAATTCGCGCAAGACCTCGATCATGCGGTTTGCGACGATGATCGCGTTGTCGGTATCGTCCGATGTCGGGAACGGCGTGCCGAATACGGTCATGATGGCGTCGCCGATATATTTATCGAGGATTCCTTTGTTCTTGAAGATCACCTTGATCATCTCGGTGAAATATTCGTTCAGCATCGTCACCGTGTCGCGCGCACCCAACGTCTCGGAGATCGTGGTGAAACTTCGGATGTCGGAAAACAGCACCGTCGCCGTTTGCGAACGCCCGCCCAGCGCATCCTCGCCCACCTCCATCAGCTGTTCGGCAATTTCCTTGGTCATATAGCGGGCCATCGTGCTTTTCACCCGCTTCTCGCTCGTGATGTCTTCCAAGATCAGCATGCCACCGATGATCTCGTTTCCCCGTCGCGTAAAGGGACAACCGTCAGATTCACCGACGCGCTTCTCCCATTTTCAAGGCGCAAATCGACATCGAGAAAATTGTCGAATTTGCCCACCCTCAGCAGTTCCGTAACCTGAGCCGTGACCCAGCCTTTACGTCCGCCGAACAAAGCCACCGTATCCATCCCCAATAGTTCTTGGGAATCGCGTCCAAGAATACGCGCGGCGGCAGGGTTCGCGGTCGTGACACGGGTATCCACGTCAAACGTGATCACGCCGTTGCTGAGACTGTTCAGGGTTGCTTCGTTATGGTTCTTTTCCTTCGTTACATCGGCAAAGAGCTGCGCGTTGGCGAGGGAAATGCTGACCTGCGAGGTGAACGCCCTGAGGCGCGCCTCGTCGCGTGCGAGAAACTCGCCGCCTGATTTGTTCAGAACCTGGGTGACGCCAATAGGTTCGCCGCTTTGGTCGATGATCGGCATGCACAGAATGCTATCGGTCTTGTAGCCGGTCGCGCGGTCGATTTCCGGATTGAACAATTCGCGGGAATACGGGTCTGCGACATTTTCCGCCGTACCGCTGCGGAATACCTTGCCGGCAATTCCCACATTATCCGGAATGCGGATTTTCTTGACGTCGACGCCTTCCGCGACGCGTGATCACAACTCGTTGGCGTTTCGGTCGTGCACGAATATAGTGCTTCGATCCGCGTCTAGCAGGTCCGTCGTCGTGCCCATAATACGCGTCAACAGCGCGTCCAATTTGAGTTCGCCGGACAGTTCCTGAGCGACTTTCAGGATTTCCGTTTCGTCGCGGATGCCGTCGATCATGTGGTTGAAGCGCCGATACAGAGTCGCATATACGCCTTCGACTTCTTCGGGCAGGTGGATGCCGAGATCGCCGCGCTCGGCACGCTCCATAGCCACGCCGATACGGTCCAGATGAATCTGCAAAGAGCTGTTGGTTTCCGTCAGCTGTGCGGTTCGCCTCGCTACTCTTTCTTCCAATTCGGTATTGGCGGCTTCCAACGACGTTGCGGCGCGATTCAATTGCATCAGGACAAAGGCGACATAAAGCACTGTCAATACGGCCAAAACGAAGAGCAGGGACCGGTACATTTCCGCCTGCTCTTCGAGGCGCTTAAAGGCGACGTTATAATTCTGAGTAACTTCGTCAATCCGAGTGGCGCTTTCGATGCTCATCAGATTGGAAACGAGAACGTCCAAGGCTGGTTTTTGCGTCATTATTACGGCGATATGGGACAATATGTTTTCGACTTCGAACCTTTGAGCGGCATCGGCCCGTTCGGAGACACTTTCCAGGGCGGCGACAGCCTCCTGCAAATTCTTCCGCAGTTTGATATCGCCGCTCAAATTGTAGATCAACGCATCGCGCAACACCCCGCTTGTATCAGCGGCTAGCCTGGTGCTTTCCGCTGTTTTCGAGAGGCGCTCGGTCAAGCGTCCGGCAGCCACCGGAAGGTAAGAAAGGGAATTCCGCAAAATTGCGTTGCGCATTTTAAAGCGCTCGAGGTCAAGGGCCCGCGACGTCAGGTTCTTGCCCAACGTTTCGACGCTTTTCTGAAAATAACCACCGTTGTCTTCGGGTAACGCGTTCGGATTTTCGCTAATGCGCGCATGCGCGGCTTTGAGCGCTTTCATCGTCGATACAAGCGTGTCGTAGTGATTGAGCATGCCGGTTCGCGTGCGCAGGACATCGCGCTTGAGGATCGAATCCCAATGTTTCAGATTCTGAAGAGTTTGCGCGTTACGCGCATGCTGCTCCAAATCGGTTTTCTGGGAGAGGTAGTACAAGACGTAAAAGGCGACCGCCGCCAAACAAATCAGCGCTATCTGGCGAATGCTTAGCGTTGCCACAGCGGCTTCCCTTGGTATTCGCCGGTAAGCGTTTTCAAAAAGGCGACCAATCGTTTGCGGTCCCTGTCGGAAATGCGCCGTCCCAACTGGTAAAATGCCATGATCTCGACAGCCGCGTCCAAACTGTCCACCGACGCGTCGTGAAAATAAGGCGCGGTGAGCTCGACGTTGCGCAGGCTGGGAACCTTGAATACATGCCGGTCCTCTTCCCTGCCGGTCACATTGAAACGGCCGTAATCAACTTTGGTGATATTGCCGCGTTGCGCAAAATAATCGCGCATGACGCCGAACTTCTGGAACATATTGCCGCCAACATTGCGGCCTTGATGGCAGGCGCTGCACCCAAAAGACTTGAAAAGCGTGTAACCTTTTTTCTCCTCTTCCGTAATGGCGTTTACACTGCCGTTCAAATAACGGTCGAACCGCGCGTTGGGTGTGATCAGAGACCGCTCGTAGGTCGCAATTGCGTCCTGAATCGCGATTTTGGTAATGCCACTGCCGTAGAGTTTATCGAAGCGGATCTGATATCCGGCGTCGGAACTTAGCCTCTCGATAACACTTTTCCAGCTTGCGCCCAATTCAGCCGGGTTATTGATTGGGCCTGCCATTTGACTGTTCAGGCTTTCCGCGCGGCCGTCCCAGAACTGTACGAAGTTGAAACCGCTGTTGAATACCGTTGGCGTGTTGATCCCGCCCAACTTACCCCCCATTCCTTTCGCTACGGGCTTACCGTCGGCACCGCCGAGTTTCAAGTCGTGGCAACTGGCACAGGACATCGAACTATCCTTTGACAGGCGTGTGTCGAAAAACAGGTCGTGCCCGAGGGAGACTTTTTCGGGATTCAATTTTACATTTTGCGGCAATGGCTGAATCGGTTCGCTCTCCAGATTTACCTGGCCGATTTGCTGACCCGATGCCGGAATAGCGAAAACCAGAAATACCGCTAGCGCTGGGAGCCAGCGCGAAAATTTCTCTGCCGCCACGCGAATGACTTTTCTCCCACCCAAATGCAATGGCAACCAACAGTTTAGCGCATTAGCGGGAAATGCTCTACCGGCCTGCTCCACTACACGGCATTGCACTTCGAGCTGACGTGAGTCGGCTGCAGGCAGCTGCTCCCTTGAATCGGGACTTCAGCCGATTTTCTCGGTCCTGTTCCGCATTCAGCACCGCCAATGTTTGGATAAATTCTTTGCGTTGTATTGGGCGATTATTGGCAATGGCGGGAAATCGACAAATTGATATGCTAGTCCCCAAGCATTGCCGAATTGAGCTGTGGCGAAGGCGAAAGATATAACCGTGCGCAACGAGTTATCGGATCTGAATGGGCACCGATTCGATGCCGTGGTAATCGGTGGCGGAATCAACGGGGCCAGTAGTGCGCAGCACTTGTCTGCCGCGGGATACTCCGTACTGCTCGTCGACAAGGGCGACTTTGCATCCGGCTCCAGCGGCCGGTCGACGCGGATGCTGCATTGCGGGTTGCGTTATTTCGAAACACCGAACCCGGTCCGCGATTTCCTGTTCAATCCGGCGCGCTTCCGCACGGCGCTGACGATGGCAAAAGCGTCGATGGAAACGCGCGCGGAGTTGGCGATGGATTCGGCGGACCGGCTGTTCCCATACACGCTGTGTTTCCCGGTCTATCGGAACGGACCCTACAAACCCTGGCACCTCGACATAGGCTTTCGGATGCTCGGCGCCTTGGGGCCGAAATCCGTGCCGTTGGAATATCGCCGAATTCCTGCAGCGGAGGCGCGCCGGCTGCCGCTCGTCAGCGAACTCGCCGACCCGGACCAACTGCTGTCCTTGGCGACTTTCCGCGAATACATGCTCGATTGGCCGGAGCGATTTTGCATTGACGCCGTGCTGGACGCGGAACGCATGGGCGCCGTGGTCAGGAACTTTACAACGGCGCGGTTGCTTGAGCGCGATGCGCAAGGCCGCTGGCAGGTCGGGCTCTCGGAGGGAAGCGCCACTGCGACCGTAACGGCTGCGGTCGTACTTAACATGGCAGGCATCTGGATCGATCGGGTGAACCAATCAGCGCAACCGGAGACGAAACGCCTAATCCTCGGCACTAAAGGCTCGCATATAGTCGTAAAGTTACCGGCGGCCTATCGTGATTTCGGTATCGCTACGGTAAACAGCATCGGCGAGGGGTACTACTGCCTGCCGAGCCAGGGCGGCTATCATCATATCGGCCCAACGGAGACCGTCTATGAAGGCGATATCGACGATATTCGGGTAAATCGTCTGGAGATCGATTTTCTTTTGGCTGAAACGAAGAACATACTGCCGGGGCTAGCGCTCGAGCCAAGGGACGTCGTCTATTGCTGGGCCGGCGTGCGGCCACTGACCTTCGATCAAGCGATTCCCAAAGGTAACCGCTCGCGCGAAATCCACGATCTGGCGAAACAAGGGCTGCCGAACGTTCTCGCCATGACCGCCGGCCCGATCATGAGCCATCGGTCGGCCGGACGCGAAATGACCGTGGCGGTGCGGCGTCTGATTTCGCCTTCGGGACAGGTTCATGTGCCCGACTACCGGCCTCGGCGCCTGCCCGAAGACGCGAACGCTCTGCCACTTGTCGATGGAGATGACAGCGTTCGGTTATCGCATCTCGGCTTTGTCGCCGAATCTGAACATGCCAGGACGTTGGGGGATATCCTCTTCTCCCGGACCGGGCTCGGCTATCGTCACCGGCTGAAAGACGCGGAAATTAGCCGTGCAGCAGAGGCCGTTTCGGCACATCTCGATTGGGACGACGACGAGATCGCGCGCCAAATCGATGACGTGAAAACACGTATGCAGACGATCTACCAGCCGTCGCCGAGCGCTGAATGACCGGCGTCCGTGGACGCGTACAACACCGCCGCCTAAACTGTTCTGCATGAAACGGCAACTTCATTTAAATCTGTTTATTCAGAGCCGCGGGCACCACGAGGCGTCGTGGCGGCACCCGTTGGCTTCGCCACTTCCGCTCACCGATATCCGCTATTTCCAGGAGTTGGCGCAACGTGCCGAAGAAGGGCTATTCGACTCGATCTTCCTCGCCGATACGCTCGCCGTGTGGGATGACGTCGCGCGCGCGGGACGGACCTGGCTCGAGCCGCTGACCGCGCTTGGCGCATTGGCGGTGTCGACCGAACGCATTGGGCTGATCGCGACGGTATCGACCACAAATTCCGAGCCGTTCAATTTGGCCCGGCAGTTCGCCTCGCTGGACCATATGAGCCAAGGGCGGGCCGGTTGGAATATCGCCACAACATGGTCGGTCCCGGCGGCGCGAAATTTCGGCGATCAAAACCAGGTTAGCCACGGCGACCGTTATGCGCGCGCCGAAGAGTACCTGCAGGTTGCGAAGGGTCTTTGGGACAGCTGGGCCGACGATGTGCTGGTCGACGACCGCGAGGGCGGACTCTACGCGCACGCGGACCGCATAAGTCCGATCGATCATGCGGGCGAATACTATCAGGTGACGGGCCCGCTCAACGTGCCGCGCTGTCCGCAAGGCCGGCCGGTTCTGGTACAGGCCGGTTCCTCGGATACCGGGCGTCGTTTCGCGGCACGCCATGCCGAAGCGGTGTTCACGGCGCACATGGAAAAGGCGACGGCGCAGGCATTCTATACCGATCTCAAATCGTTGGTCGTGGAGGAGGGACGTTCACCGGACCAGGCGTTGATTTTGCCGGGCCTCAGCCCCGTCATCGCCGGCACCGAAGCCGAGGCGCAGAAAATTGCGGAAGAACTGAACGATCTGGCGGACCCGGAGATCGGACGCAAGCGGCTCTCCGGCCGGTTCGGTGGGCACGATTTCTCGCATCTGCCGCTCGACGTACCGCTCACGGTGGAGGACTTTCCGGATCCGTCGACGGTGGAGGCTGCGCGCAGCAGGACCGAGGTGATCGTCGGCCTGGTGCGGCGCGAAGGCCTAACCCTGCGGCAATTGCTGTCGAAGCTGGCCGGTGCCAGAGGTCATTTCACATTTGCCGGTACACCGGAACAGCTTGCCGATTTGATCGAGGATTGGTTCACCGACGGCGCGTCGGACGGCTTCAATCTGATGCCGCCGATTTTACCGGCGATGCTTGATGTTTTCATCGATGAAGTCGTTCCGATTCTGCAACGGCGCGGGCTGTTCCGGACGGCATATGAGGGAGATACGCTGCGCGATCATTTCGGTCTGGCACGGCCGGAAAGCCGCTTCTGGCCCGAAGACCGGCGCGCGGCGAAATAACGATAGGGCAGGCGTAGTGGCGGATAGTTTCGACTATGTGATCGTGGGGGCCGGTTCGGCCGGTTGCATCTTGGCGAACCGGTTGACGGCCGACGGTAGGAACAGCGTCTGTCTGCTGGAAGCAGGTCCCCGCGATTGGAATCCCTACATTCACATTCCGGCCGGATTCATCAAGACGCTGACGAACCCGAAGGTGAACTGGCTTTACGAATCGGAGCCGAGCCACTGGACCGGTGGCCGGAATATCGGCGTACCGCGCGGCAAAACTCTTGGCGGTTCCAGCTCGATTAACGGCCATATTTACAATCGCGGCCAGCGGATGGATTTCAACAATTGGGCGCAACGCGGCAATCGAGGTTGGGGCTACGCCGATGTTCTGCCCTATTTCCGACGCTGCGAAACGCGGATCGGTGGCGGCGACGACACCTTCCGAGGCCGCGACGGCAATATGCGGATAACCGACTTAAATTACGCGCACCCGCTCTGCGACGCCTTCATGGAGGGGGCGGGGGAGATCGGAATTCCACGCAACCCCGACTATAACGGGGTAAAGCAGGAAGGCATTTCCTACGTCCAGCGCACGGCCTACAGAGGCCGCAGGATGAGCACCGCGCGGGCGTTTCTCAACCCGGCTAAGTCCCGCCCGAATTTGACATTGCATACCAATGCGCATGCCACACGCCTCCTCTTGAAAGGCAAGCGAGCGGTCGGCGTCGAATATGCGAAGGGTGGGCGTGGCGGCAAATCCATCCAGGTGCGGGCCAGCCGCGAAGTCATCTTGAGCGGCGGTGCGATCAACTCGCCGCAATTGCTGCAGCTTTCCGGAATCGGCCCTGGAACCCTTCTGCAATCGCTCGGCATAGAGGTCTCGCACGACTTGGCCGGGGTCGGCGAGAATCTGCGCGATCACTATGCGCCTCGCTTCAGTGGAAAGATCAAGAATAGTAAAACAATAAACGAACTATCGATCGGTCTTAATTTGGTTGGGGAAGTTATCAAATATTTCGCAGGCGGCAAGAGCATCCTCAGCCTCAGCCCGTCGATGGTCTACGGATTCTGGCATTCTGATCCGGCCTCCAAGAGCAACGACCTGCAATTCATTTTCACGTCGGCGAGCTACGACGAGCATGTCCACGGGCTGCTCAACGATTATCCCGGCTTCACCGTCGCAACCTGGCAGCACCGTCCGGAAAGCACGGGATGGGTGCGCGCGCGGTCGTCCGACCCGTTCGAGAAACCGACGATCCAGCCGAACTACCTCGAACACGAACTGGACCGCAAGGTTATCGTCAGCGCGATGAAGCTTTCTCGTGCGCTCGCGGAAACCGAAGCGATGAAGCCCTATTTCGATGGCTGGGAGTATCCGGACGCCGATATTCGCAGCGACGACGAACTGCTCGAAGCGGCGCGTCATTACGGCAATACGACGTTCCATGTTATGGGCACTTGCCGCATGGGACCGGACACGGACCCGACAGCCGTGGTAGACGAGCAGTTGCGCGTACGCGGCGTGGAGAGTTTGCGGGTTATCGACGCGTCGATCATGCCGGCCATGGTCTCGGCCAATCTGAATGCGGCCACGATGATGATCGGCGAAAAGGGCGCCGATCTGGTAATGGGCAAGCCTGCGCTGGAACCGATCATAGTGCCGGATTAGGGAGGATTACGATGCCACGCGATGGGGATGCCCGACCGGATCAGATGACGGCGGTGGAAAAGCTGCGCGGGTTGGCCGAATTCATGGACGATTTGAATGCAGACCTGCTTGATCTGCGCACGGTGCATCATTCTTGCGGTACGGCACATTGCGCCTGGGGCTGGGGTGAGGTGATCGGAATGTTTCCGAGATCGGCCGGCGATGAAGACGACTTTGTCTGGGCCGCGGAAATGCAAAGCGCGAAGGAAGGCCGCAGTCATGTACTCGGCCTCACCGACGCGCAATTCCGGCACTGCTTCGGTATGGGCTATCAGTTCCGCAAGCTCGGACGGCCCTACACGCCCGCCGATGTGGCGCGCCACATGCGCGAGACGGCGAGAGAGCTGAACGGCGAATAGCGTCGATCACCGACTGTTTCGAAGATTCTCCAATAACCGGCGCAACCGCGGCGGCGTTACGGGAAGCCGGGTGACGGTCCCGGGCGCCTGCAGCGCATCGTCGATGGCCGCTGCGATGGCCGCGCCGACGGCGTTGATCCCCCCTTCGCCGGCGCCCTTGATTCCCAGGGGGTTGAGCGGGCTGGGCGCGTCCTCCGTGATCAGGACTTGCGTGGGCGGCGCCTCCCGCGCGATCGGCATGTGATAGTCGGCGAAGGTGACCGACAGCGGCTCGCCACGTGGGTCGTACAGGAACTCTTCGTACAGCGCGCCGCCGATCCCCTGGAGCAGCCCGCCGACCAGCTGTCCCTCGATTAGCATGGGGTTGACCGCCCGGCCGACATCGTAGGCGATGAGATATTTCTCGATCGCAACCACGCCAGTATCTTGGTCGACACCGACCACCGCGATGTGGACGCCATAGGGATAGTTCATATGGTCGCATCGGAACCAGCCTTCGGCCGTCAGGCGGGTATCGATATTGCCCAGGGTCATTCCGGTCTCGGCGCCGTCGCGAATGACGACGCCGTCGATGAGGTCAAGGCGCTCCGATTCGGTCTGTAGCAGTCCCGCGGCGGCTTCCAACGCCTTGCGGCGCAATTCGATCGCCGCGAGGCGCGTCGCTTCGCCGGTCATCACCGTGACCCGCGAGGCGTGCGCGCCATAACCCCGTTCGATCCGGTCGGTCTGGCCGTGGACGACGCGGATGTCCGTGTAGTCGACGCCAAGTGCATCGGCGCAGATCTGCGCGATGGCGGTTTCCATGCCCTGGCCGAGGGAAGCGGTCCCGGTGACGACTTCCACCTTGCCCGCAGGGTCGACTGCGATTTCGACACCGTCGACGGGACCCAAACCCGTTTTCTCGACGAACAGGGCGAGGCCCGCCCCGACCATCTCGCCGGACGCGCGGCGTAGCGCGACTTCACGCTGAAGCGCGGGCCAGGCGGCGGCATCCAGCGACTTATTCAGAAGGCCTTCGTAGTCGCCGGAATCGAGGATGACCGGCACCTCCAGCGCATCGAGTGGCCGGCTATACGGCATTTCCTCGGAGGCGATCAGGTTGCGGCGGCGGATTTCCACCGGGTCCAGCCCGAGACGGGCCGCGATCGCGTCCATCAGGCGTTCACGGACGAAGCTCGTCTCGAATCGCCCCGGCGTGCGGTAGGTTGCTGCCGGCGTCTTGTTGGTCAGGCGAAAATGCCCGGCGGTGCGGTAATTCGGCACGCGATAGGGGCCGAGCAGCAGGCCGGCCGCCATATCGGCGACGCGGACGCCATGGGTGCGGACATAAGCGCCCTGGTCATGGAAGAACACGCCGTCGATGGCGAGGATGCGTCCTTCGGCATCGAATCCGGCCCGGACGATGTGGCGTTGCTCGCGCGACTGGTTGGCCGCCAACATATGTTCCCGCCGGTCCTCTATCCACTTGACGGGTCGTCGAAAACGCAGCGCCGCGAGGCAAACCAGGACATCCTCGGGGTAGAGTTCGCCGCGGACCCCAAACCCGCCGCCGACATGGCATTCGTAAAGGTCGATCGAGGAAGGTTCACGGCCCAGCATTTCGGCAATCCGGTCGCGGTTCCAATGCGGGCGCTTCGCCGCACCATGCATTTCGAGTCGATCTTTGGCGGCGTCGTAGCGCGCAACCGCACCACGCGTCTCCAACGGTACGGCGGAATGGCGGCCGATCGAGAGGTCGAGTTCGACCTGGGCGTAGGCGGCTGCCATCGCTGCGTCCACATCGCCGTATTCCTTGCGTATGATCGTGGGTTCCGTGGCGTGGCCGGGGGTGAATTCCCGCGGGTCGTGATCGGCCGAGAGCAACGGCGGCAGTTCTTCGACTGCGACCTCTATCAGCTCGGCGGCGTCCTCGGCGCGATAGGCTGTGTCGGCGAAAACGACGGCGACCGGTTCGCCGACGTAGCGCACGATTTTCTCCGCCAGGACGGGTTGGCGGTAGGCTTCCAGCCCTTGCACCTTGGTCGCCCGGAACGGGATCGGCGGGATACCGACAAGATCGGTACTGGTCCAAACACTGAAGACGCCCGCGCATGTCTTGGCAGCTTCGACATCGATAGACCTGATTCGGGCGTGGGCATGGGCGGACCGAACGACACGCATGTAAAGTTGATCCGGAAAATCGATATCGGCCACGAAACGCGCCGAGCCGGTGAGTAAGGGACGGTCTTCGAGACGGGTTACCGATTGACCGACGAATTGCGGCTTCATACGCTCCACCCTGCGTGCGTCGGAAGCTTGGCGCGTCCGGATGCGCGAATTATGCGCGCAGGCTATTGACGCAACAAGGCCGGGTGCGCTTGAACATTCGATGAGACCAATTCCTTATGCCCGGTGTTCCGCCGGTATCGATTGCAAGAATAGAGTTCGACATGATCATAGGTCTGACCGGCGGTATCGCGTCCGGGAAATCCACTGCGGCCACGTATCTCGGCGAGAAGGGCGCGTCGGTGATCGATGCCGATCGGTTGGGCCATCGCGCCTATGAGCCGGACACCAAAGCGTTCCGCGAGGTCGCGGAAGCATTCGGCGCCGATGTCGTGGGCGCCGACGGCCAGATCGACCGCAAGGTGTTGGGCGGCAAGGTATTCGGCGACCCCGAGGCGCTCGACCGGCTGACCGGTATCATTTGGCCGGAGATCGCCCGCCTCGCCATCGCGGAATTCGAGGCGGCACGTTCGGCGCGCCCGGACGCCCCTATCGTGCTGGAGGCCGCCGTCCTGTTGGAAGCCGGTTGGGAGGAAATGGTCGATGAAGTCTGGGTCGTCGTCGTGGATCCCGACACCGCCGTGGCGCGGGCGACGGCGCGCGACGGTGTCGACGAAGCCGCAGTGCGCAAACGCATCGCCTCGCAGCAATCCAACGACGCACGGCGGAAAAAGGCGGACGTCGTGATCGACAATATAGGCGACGAGGCCGCGCTTCGGGCGCAACTCGACAGCCAATGGTTGCGAATTGCAAACGCTTAGAAAATCTAGTCCGGCAACGTAAACTGCTTTGCCTTTTCCTCGTAGTCGGTGTAGCCGAGTGTCACCCGTAGATCGGCGGGTTCCAGCGCGCTATCCGCTTCCGCTTCGCCCGCGAAGAGGGCGGCCAGACCGGCCCGGATGCCAGCCACGGACGGTGACAGCATGCCCGTCGGATAGGTGCCGATCTTGAGGCCAAGCACCAGCGCTTCGTCCTGCGACGGACAGGCGCGCGGCGCACCGGGAGACAGGACGGCAAATGAGGGGCGGCCCGCGGCGGCGGCCACGGCGCGGCGGATTTCGTCGTCGTCGACCGGCGAGTCGAGGAACAGGATATCGGCACCTTCCTCGACATACATCTCAATGCGCGCGACCGCTTCGTCGATACCCAAAGTCGGGCGGCAGTCGGTGCGCGCCATGACCAGGATGCCGGAATCCTGCGCGGCCTCTGCTGCGGCGCGGATTTTCATGCGCACTTCCTCGCGCTGCAGGGTCGGTTTGCCGGCCGCCGTCAGGGCGCGCGGCGTGATCTTGTCCTCGATCAGGATTGCAGCCGCGCCGGCCCGGCCATAGGCGCGAACGGTGCGCTGAACGTTCATCGCATTTCCGTAGCCATGATCGGCATCGGCCAAAATCAGCAGGTCGGGCGCGGCCCCGTGCGCCTGGTTGAAGGAATCGTACATTTCGGCGAACGACAACAGGTCGAGATCGGGGCCGCCGAGCCGGCTTGCGGCGACGCAGGAACCGGAGAGGAAGGCGGTCTTGAACCCAGCCTTTGCGGTTAGTCTGGCGGTCAGCCCGTCCCAGACGGCAGGCATGACGACGAGGCCTGGTTCGGCGAGCAGCGCGCGCAAGTGTTCCGGCGGGGTCATGGCAAATTCCTCGAAATTTTATAAACGTTCATGGCTTCGAAGCGCGCGGCAATCGTATGCGCCGGTATGGAACGAGTCCATGTGTCGAACGGATTTGCATTGTCCGGCGACGGATAGGATGTTTGATATCGAATGCGTTGGAAGGGAAGGGGAGTTATGGAATTCGACGTCAAAACCGTGGCGGACAGTTGGGACAATATCGGCGCGCTCGCTCGGGACATGGAAGGGATCGGCGCTTCGGGCCTGCTTTTCACCGAGGCGGGGCAGGTGCCCTGGATGATGATCGCGGCCGCCGCGATGGCGGCGCCTAGCCTCGAGTACTCCACCGGTATCGCCGTCGCCTTTCCGCGCAGTCCTATGGTGACCGCCCAAATAGCCTGGGAGATGGCGCGCAATACGAAGGGTAAGTTCCGCCTTGGGCTCGGCAGCCAAGTGAAACCGCATATCGAGCGCCGATACGGCGTCGAATTCGAAAAGCCGGCTTTGCGCATGCGGGATTACATGCTGGCCGTCCGAGCCTCGATAAAAGCGTTTCGCCGCGAGGCGCGACTGGATCACAACGGCCCGTTTTACCAGCTCAACCTGTTGACGCCGCATTGGTCACCCGAGCGTCACGACTACGAAGACATCAAACTGGATATGTCGGCGGTCAACCCGCTTATGCTGAAAGTGGCGGGCGAAGTCGCCGACGGCGTGCATGTGCATCCGATGCATTCCATGCCGTATATCGAAAACCGGCTAATCCCGAAGCTCCGCGAGGGCGCCGCGAAGGCGGACCGCAGCCTGGACGATGTGGATCTCATCGTGCCCGTATTGGCCGTCGCGGGCGATACGCCGGAAGAACGGGCGGCGCTGGAGCGGGAAGCTAAATCCGCCATCGGATTCTACGGGTCGACGCCGGCCTATGCGTTCCAGTTCGACGATCTGGGCTACGAAGGCAAGCGCCTGGAACTCGCCGAAAAGCTCCGCGCCGGCGACCAGGAGGGTTTGATCGCCGGGGTCAGCGACGAGATTTTGGATCAGTTCGCGCTGGTGGCGCGCTGGGACGACATGGCGGACAAGTTGATCGCGCGCTACAAGGGCGTGGCGTGGCGGGTCGTGATGTATTTCGCGAAGCAATCGATCGACGCCGATCCGGACAACCTTGGAAAATGGGGCGAGATCGCGCGCGCCGTCCGCGCGGCATAGGCGCGATACCGCTTTAACGTTCGCGTGGTAAAAGTCGAGGGCTGATCCTAGCTCTTTGGGGGGAAACATGGATTACTACAACCTTGGAACTTACGGTCGGGAAGTCACAACGGTATCGGCCGCGGCACAGCTCTGGTTCGACCGGGGCCTGGTCTGGCTATACGGCTACAACCACGAAGAGGCGATCGTCTGCTTCGAGAAGGCGATCGCACACGATCCCGCCTGTGCGATGGCCCATTGGGGCGTCGCCTATGCGATCGGCCCGAACTACAACAAACCGTGGGACGATTTCGACGAAGACGAAAAGCCGGAAGCGCTCGGCCAGGCGCTGGTAGCGGTTGCCGCGGCGATGGCGAATATCGACGCCGTGACGCCGACGGAGCGGGCTTTGATCGAAGCGCTGCGTACGCGTTATCCGGATAGTGCGGATGTCGACTCCTTCGATCCCTGGCACGACGCCTATGCGGACGCGATGCGCGCCGTATACAAAGCGCATGACGGCGATCTCGACGTCGCGTCGTTGTTCGCCGAAGCGATCATGAACCGGACGCCGTGGGCGCTGTGGGATCTGCCTTCCGGGCAGCCCGCCGAGGGCGCCGACACACCGGAAGCGATCGCGGTGCTGGGAGGGTGCGTTCGACACGCTCGACGGTGCCTGGGCTCATCCGGGGCTGCTGCACATGTACATCCATCTGATGGAGATGTCGCCGCATCCGGAGCGGGCGCTGCGCCACGGCGACTGGCTGAGCAATTTGGTGCCCGACGCGGGGCATCTGCTGCACATGGCGACCCATATCGACATGCTGTGCGGCGAATACGAGAACGTGGTGTCGCGCAACACGCGCGGGATCGAAGCGGATCGCAAATTTCTCGAAAGCGCCGGGGCGGACAATTTCTACACCTTGTACCGCTGCCACAATTATCACTTCAAAATTTACGGCGCGATGTTCCTAGGTCAGCCGGGGCCGGCGCTGGAGGCTGCCGACGAGTTAATCGAAACCCTTGACGGCGTCGTCGTGGGGCCGATGGCGGATTGGCTTGAAGGTTTCGTGCCCATGAAGCAGCACGTGCTGATCCGCTTTGGCATGTGGGACGAGATATTGGCGCAAAGCCTGCCAGAGGATGAGGAGCTGTATTGCGTGACGACGGCGATGATGCGTTACGCGCGGTCCGTCGCCTGTTCCAATTCGGGTGACATCGCGGGGGCTAAAGCCGAACGTGACGCCTTCTATGCGGCGCGCGACCGGGTGCCGGACAGCCGCATGCTTTTTAACAATAGATGTCCCGATATTTTGGGCGTTGCCGAGCAAATGATGCTCGGCGAGCTCGCATATCGCGAAGGCGATTACGACGTCGCCTTCGACCACCTGCGCAAGGCGGCCGAAATCGACGATAACCTGCCCTACGACGAGCCCTGGGGCTGGATGCAGCCGGCTCGCCATGCGCTGGGCGCGCTGCTGCTGGAGCAGAACCATTTGGAGGAGGCTGAAGCCGTGTACCGCGCCGATTTGGGGTTGGATGCGACTCTCAGCCGGGCGTGCCAGCATCCGCGCAACCTGTGGAGCCTGCACGGTCTGCACGAGTGCCTGACCCGGCGCGGCGAGACGGCGGAAGTGCTGCACGTCAAACTACAGCTCGACCAGGCGGTCGCCCGGGCGGACGTACCGGTGCACGCATCCTGCTTCTGCCGCCAGAAAGCGGCGGCCTGAAACGAGAACGGCCGCGCGTGGGCGGCCGTCTGTTGACATCGTGCGATAGCCGTTACGCCGCTTTGCGGTTCTCCTTGATGTAGGCCAGCATGGAGTCTGCGTCGGAGACTTCGAACGGGTCGGTCGGGCTGTCATCCGAGAAACCGTCCTCGACGAACATCTTCTCGATGACGCCGTCGTTGACCAGCATCGAGTAGCGCCAGCTCCGCATGCCGAAGCCGAGGTTGGCTTTGTCGACCAGCATGCCCATCTTACGGGTGAACTCGCCGTTGCCGTCCGGCAGCAGGAAAATGTTTTCGGCGTTCTGCGACTTGCCCCATTGGTACATGACGAAGGCGTCGTTCACGGACAGGCAGACGATCGTATCGACGCCCGCTGCCCGGAACGCGTCGAACAGTTCTTCGTAGCGCGGCAGGTGACTGGTGGAGCAGGTCGGCGTGAAGGCGCCGGGCAGAGCGAACAGGACGACTTTCTTGGCCTTGAAGACGTCGTCGCTGGTCAGGTCCTTCCACTCGAAGGGGTTCGGACCCTCCAGCGCGTCGTTGCGGACTCGGGTCTTAAAAGTAACGTTGGGTGTAGCGCACCCGGTTCCTTGGACACAAGTTTGTCTCACGCGGCGGGCCTGATTGAGATCGCGGCGTGCCACGCCTGACGAGCTTGAGCGGGGCTCAGGTAGCCGTTCTTTTCGACGATCCACTGGGCATTGTAGAG
>JAKZTB010000240.1:0-7112 GCA_047517345.1 Alphaproteobacteria bacterium | reverse complement strand
CGACCGAGCCCGGGCCTGTGGATAAGTGGACAGCTCGGCAAAGCAGCCGACCTGACCACTTCCCCACAGGCCCAACCACCACAACAGAAGCGGTCAATTCATATGGTACATAAAGCGGTCAACTCAGTTTGTTATCGACATGCCATGTCGAGCGAGGCCGACATGATCGTCAAGGAGCTCGATACGCCCTTGCTCGGCGCGGATGGCGGTATCGATTCGCTTTGTTTCGTGAACCTGGTTGTCGCGTTGGAAGACGCCATACGACGGCAGACGAAGAAGACGGTGGTTATCGTGAACGAGGAAACTCTTGCCAGCGAAGAGCATCCCTTTAGGACGGTTCGGACCTTGGCCGAATATCTCGAGAAACTCATCGAAGATTGATGGGACGGATGAATCCCAATCGGGTCATTCTCGTCACCGGCGCCAGCAGGGGGAATCGGCAAGGCGCTCGCCGGGCGCTTGGTGGCACAAGGTCATACCGTGTTCGGTCTGAGCCGGAGCGACGGCGACGTTCAGGCAGAGGGGTATCACCATATCAAGGCCGATATATCGAAGGAATCGGAGGTGCGCGACGCGTTTGACGCGATCCGCGATCGCGATGGCCGTCTCGATATCCTGATCAACAACGCCGGTCTGAAGACGAACGGCTATGCGCTGCTCACGACCGCGGGTCAGGCAAGCGACATGATGGCGACCAATCTGCTTGGCACCTTCATGGTGACGCGGGAAGCGGTGAAATTGATGAAGCGGAACCGGTTCGGCCGGGTGATCAGTCTCTCCTCCGTGGCGGTGCCGATGGGCGGCATGGGATGCGCCCTGTACAGCGCGACCAAGGCGGGCATTGAACAATTCCACCACGCCGTTGCGCAGGAGCATGCCGGCGAGGACATAACCTTCAACACGGTCGGCATTTCAATTTTCGACGATTCCACGATGGTCGAATCGATTGACGCCGAAACCATGGACCGGATGCGCGAGCAATTGCTCAAGCCGAATTCGCTGACCGTCGATGAAATCTTGCACGCGGTGTCGTTTTTCGCGGCCGACGCTGCGCAAAATGTCACCAACCAAATCGTCTATTTCGGAGGCGTCCGTTGACGCTTTCGATCGAATGCCATGCGAATGGGCCGCTCAGGCAGAATTGCTATGTCGTGGGAAACGGCGCCGGCGAGGCCTTGATCGTCGACCCCGGAAGCGACGCGGACGGTATCGCCGGCATGTTGGAACGGCACGAATTGCAACCCCGCGCCATCATCAACACGCATGGGCATTTCGATCACATCTGCGCCGTCGCCGACCTGATGGCGCGTTTCGAAGTGCCGTTCTATCTTCATGGCGGCGATGGCGACCTGCTGCGCCGCGCAAATCTTTACACCTTGGTGTTTGGGTCGCGCGAACCGATCACTGTCCCGGAGATATCGTTTGATTTGCAAAATCTATCGTCGCCATTTTCGATCGGCGCGTTCAAGGTCGATTGGACCGAAACGCCCGGTCATACCCCGGGCGGGGTTTGTTTCGTCATTGAGAATTCGATTTTCACCGGCGATACGATTCTTGCGGGCAAGATTGGCCAGATGAAGTTGCCGGGCGCCGACGACGCGGCCCTGGTGCGTTCGCTTGACAGGCTCGATGGTTTGTCGCGGAAATTGTCGATGTATCCGGGGCACGGTCGGCCTATCCCGCTCGGCGAAGGGCTCGACAAGGTGCGAAACCGGCAGGTTTCCACGGTATGAAGGTCGCCATCAACGCCATCGACTCCGCGTTTCCGTCCAAGACGGTTGCGAACGAGGAGCTCGGCGCCGAGTTTCCCGGCACGTCTTTCGAGCGGCTCGAGAAACGCACGGGGGTCTTGCGGCGGTACATTGCGGGCGCCGGGGAAACGGCGCTCGATTTCGCGCAACAAGCCTTTGAAAATCTCGCCGGACAGGGCCGTTGGTCGATTGACGATATCGGCGCGGTTATCTTTTGCACGCAAACGCCAGACTATCCGATCACGCCGAACGCCTGCCTGCTGCATGGGGCGCTCGGCTTGGATAGGGGGGTGCCGGCATTCGATATCAATCTCGCCTGTTCGGGATATGTTTACGGATTGATGGCGGCACAAGGACTGATTCTGGGCGGCGTTTCCGGACAGGTTCTGTTGGCGACGGGCGACACTTATTCCCGCTTGATTCATCAGGGCGACCGGTCGACCCGGTGCCTGTTCGGCGATGGCGCGGCAGTCAGTTTGATTGGGCCGTCGGACGGGCCAAATGGTGTGATCGCCATCAAATGCGGTACGGCCGGGGCCGAATATGAACGTTTCATGATCCGCGCCGGTGGCGCCAGAATTCCGAAGTCGGCGGAGACGCGCGCCGAATCCACAGACCGCAGCGGCAATATCCGAACGGCCGAGAATATCGAGATGGATGGTCTCGGGGTCCTCTCGTTCTTCAATTCCGTGGTGCCGCGCGAGGTCAATTCGATTCTGGAAGCCAATGGCCTTACGACCGATGATGTCGACGTTTTCGTCTTCCATCAGGCGAGCCGGATCGCCATGGATAGTCTCGTCAAACTGCTTGACCTGCCGGAGGAAAAAGTCGTGTGCGCGTTGGAATCGGTCGGCAACCTGGTATCGGCCTCCATCCCTCATGCCCTACAACAGGCGTTGGCGAATGGGGCGGCGAAACCAGGTGATTTGGCGGTCCTTTGCGGGTTCGGTGTTGGCCTGTCTTGGGGAACCGCGATCGTGAGGCTTTGAGGCCGTTGTCCGGAATTGATCTATTCCTTGATCGCCTGAAAGAATCGCCCGACACGACCGCGTTGATATGGCGCGACCGGTCCTATAGCGGCGCCTGGCTTTTGGATGCGATCGAAGAACAGGTTCGGGCGCTCGTAGAAACTGGAATCGGCTCAGGAAGCGTTGTTGCCCTGATCGGCGATTACACGCTCTCGGCGGTTGCGATGTTGCTGGCGCTGTTGGGCGAGCAGGCGATCGTCGCGCCCCTGTTGCCGGAAAGTTTGGTGCGTGCGCCGCAATTGCTGGATTTGGCGGATCCGGCATTCAGGATCGATATCGGCGACGACGAAGGCGCAACGGTTTCCGTATTGGAGCCGGCGGCGCCACCGCATGGCTTGATCGAAGCGCTGCGACGGAGGTCGGTGCCTGGTTTGGTTCTGTTCACCTCGGGTTCCACAGGCGAGCCCAAAGGCGTCGTTCATGATTTTTCACGTCTCGCCGGAAAGTTCGAGCAGCGGCGTCCGCCCTCCAGAATGATGTCCTTCCTGACCTTCGATCATGCGGGCGGCATCAACACGTTATTGCACGCGATAACGACGGCAAGCCCGATCGTCCTGCTCGAGAAGCGCTCGGTCGAATATGTCTGCGGTCAAATCGAGCGTCATGGGCTGGAGCTATTGCCGACGTCGCCGACCTTCCTCAACTTGCTCTTGCTCAGCAACGCGCACGGAAAATTCGATCTGAAGTCGTTGCGCCTGATTACCTATGGGTCGGAGGCGATGCCGCCGTCCACGTTGGAGAATGTGAGGAAAGCGTTTCCCGATGTGGATCTACGCCAGACCTACGGGTCGATCGAGATCGGCGTGCTGCGGTGCCGGTCGCGCGCCGATAACTCGTTGTGGCTTACGCTTGGCGGTCAGGGTGTCGATACCCGCGTCGCCGACGGCATGCTAGAGATCAAATCCGACACGGCCATGCTTGGATATCTCAATGCGGGGTCGCCCTTTACGGATGACGGTTATTACAGGACCGGCGACCGTGTTGAAATCGACGGCGATGAAATCCGCATACTCGGCCGCGAGTCCGACTTGATCAATGTGGGCGGGCAGAAGGTTTATCCGGCAGAGGTGCTGTCGGTTCTGCTCGAATGCGACGATGTCGCGGACGCGGTGGTGTTCGGCGAGCGGAACCCGATCATGGGCATGACCGTGAGCGCCAGGGTGCGGTTGCAGGAGCCTTCGCTCGATCCGCGGGAAGCCCGCATCCGTATAAAGCGCTTCTGCGGCGAGCGCCTCGACCCGTTCAAGGTGCCGGTCCGAATTACCGTATCCAAGGACGCCGTCTACGGCGATCGCTTCAAGCGGCAGCAGTAGGGCCGGGCATTCGAGAAGATCATGCGCTCGCGCGGTTATGCCTCGGCGAGCAGCTCTTCTGTCAAGCAGGTCTTGGGCGCTATTTTTGTCAGGATCGACGCCATCAACTGCCGACGATTTTCGAACGGCCAGCGCATCGGGATCACTTTGCCTTCGAACTGAGCGAGGTCGTGATGGTCGAGCATGTCGATGGCGTGAAACAAGTAGACATGATGCCCCTTTGTCCTGCTGAGCATGTCCAGCCCGAACCGGCCATAGGCGGTGCCGAATTGATAGATGAAGGTCGTATGGATCGGCATGCGCAAGATCGGGATAACCGAAATTGGAACGCGCCAGATATTGCTGTTCGCGTGCCGCTTCATACGCGACGATGCGAAAAAATTTCGCAGGGGCGAGAACGATTTTTCTTCGTTCCGATTTCCCTTGAGCAGAAAAAACGCTGCCATCATAAGTGTCGCGGGCCCGGGCAGGGTCGACCCTTCATACAGATAGCCGAGCTCTTCCAACACATCGTAAATGACGGGGTCGTCCGCATATCCGGGGGCGCGGAATCCGAATACCGGGGCCGAAAGGCAATCGGTCAAGCGGGCATGGGTCTCCTCTATTTCGGTCCTTTTTTCGGCGGCGTCGAATTTCCAGAAACGCGGGGAATGGCGCATGCTGTGATTTCCGACCCGGTGCCCCCGCGCTACCGCGTCGCGCAGGAATTCCACGAACACCGGATTGTCCAATTCGCGGCCGATCGCGAAAAAGGTCGCACGGACATGGAATTGGTCGAACAATTCCAACATTGCCGGAAGCGCCTGCCGGTAGATCAAATCCTGCGCCTCGATATTCAGCCCGTACTCGTTCGCGTAAACCCATAGGGGGTCGCAGTCGACGTGAACGGCAAAGGATCCGTCTTCCAGGGATAATCTTGGTTTGGTTGGCTGGGGCACCGAACGGTCCCTTCTTTTCGATTTTTGCAGGAACTCAGTACAGAATATCCTGACCGGCTGCCAGACGCTCGATTTCGGTCGCCACACCGGGCGGAAGTTTCGCGACATCGACTCGAGCGGCGATTCGATTTCGGTTCAAGACGTCCCAGAACCACAGGCGGTCCAACGACAGATAATAGGTACCCGTTCCCGGTACGGCGACCAGTGTCGCGGTGAAATCGAGGCCACCGGCTTTGAAGGGGATCGTCAAGCGTTCGCTGCCGGCCCGTTCTTTTGCGACGGATATCTTCAGAAAATCTTGGCAGTCGGCTCCTTGCGCGCATTCGGAAAGTCCCATGGCGCTCGACGCGCGCGGGAAATGGCCAAATGCCAGTGAATTGCCGAGTATTTCATGCCAGAAGGCAGTGGCAATGGCTTCCCCCGGTGCGCGCCGGCGCAGTATTTCGAGCGCGCCGACAGTCTCTAACGGGACGTAATGTTCGACGACATGGTTGAAGGTGAGCGGCGCGCGGACAATCGCTTGAAAGGTATCGAACACCAATTTGGTGGGATCGAAGACCACGAATTCCGGTGTGTTTCGGACGAGCCAATCAAGGACTTTCCGCTGCTCGTAGATCGGTGAGCTGTTGTAATTGTTCGAATGATAGGGCGGCATCTGTCCCAAGAGGATGTAAATCACCTGATTGTCTGTCAGCACGAATGTGTTTGCGGGTTTTTGCGGCGGGCTCAACGCCCGGATGCGGTCCACGGATTTGACTTCGTCTTTGAAGCGGACGAAATGAAACGGTGCGAAACGGTTTGCGTTGGCGTCGTCGAACGGCATTGAATCGTCGGTTAGATACTTGAACAGCCGTTCAGGTCCGCCTTTGAGTTGGTGCCAGTGACCGGGAAGGGCGCCGGACATCGTTACGATCGCGATATAGGCCCCGAGGACGCCGCCGGCTGCAGCAGTCTCGATAACCGTCCGTTGGCGCTTGGCCGCTGCGTAGGCGAAACATCCCAGCGCCGGTACGATGAATAGCTGCCAATCGATCGGCCGGATCAAGTGCTTTTGTAGGATCATCACGCCGACCAGCCCCAGCACGATCAAGGCGTCACCTGCATGGGACCCGTCACGGCCCGCGCGCAACCTGTCGTACAGGCCGATGCCGATCATCGCCAGGGGCGCGATGACGATAAGGAACTGAACGGTAAGCGGCCTGGTGACGTCGTGAACAAGATCGGTCGGCTGCGCTCCCGAAGCGGCTTGGTCGTCGAGGCCCAGATAAAAATCCGCGAAGTTGGCCATTTGGCCGTTTAGGGCGATAACGCCGACCCGTCCGATCAGGAACAGCGCAGGGACGGAAAAATCGCGAACCAGCCGTCGCAAGAGTACCGCGCGGTCGAAGGGTCTATCCAGGACAGTATCGAGAACGATTTTCGCCAATACCGCGGGCGCGGCGTATACGACCTGGGCCGGTTCGAAAAACAGCGAAAAACAGCATGCAAACCAAAACCAGTAATGCGCGGTCTGGATACGGCTCTCATTGCGGTCGATTGCCAAATAGATCAGGCCGATCGACAGGGCCTGAAGGTACCGTACATTGCCCCAATAAACGGCGGTGGAACCGCCGATGACCAAGGCCGCGACACCCAAAGCTGCGATAACGACATTGCGCCCGGTCATCCGATAGATGGCGTAGAACGCGAGCGAATAGACCGCGGCCTGAAAGCCGCCATGCACGAGCATTCCCATCGGCGCAGGGCGGTTGAAGGTGTATTGGCCGGAATAGGGGTACCAGAATTCGCGCAGCGGCAGGCCGCCGCTGTGGGACATGTAGGCCCAGATGAGAACGTTGTTCGAATCCCAGTCCGGTGCCGCTTGATAGGTGAGCCAATGTTGCAGAAGCCCGTCGAGCATGGGGAAAAAGAACAGGAAGCAGGCAAAAAGGACGACATATACTGCTGTAGCGCACCCGGTTCCTTGGACACAAGTTTGTCTCACGCGGCGGGCCTGATTGAGATCGCGGCGTGCCACGCCTGACGAGCTTGAGCGGGGCTCAGGTAGCCGTTCTTTTCGACGATCCACTGGGCATTGTAGAG
>JAKZTB010000239.1:0-5668 GCA_047517345.1 Alphaproteobacteria bacterium | reverse complement strand
TCGTACTACCTTATGATACTGGGACGAACCCAATTTCTACAGGGTGACTATGTCTCAGCGATAGCTACACTCGAGCGGGCGGTTAACATCACCCCTGGCCTTACGCCGTCTCGGACAATGCTAGCTGCTAGTTACTGGGCCGCAGGCCGAGAGGCCGATGCTAGGGCTCAAGTTTCCGATTTGGTACAGAAACTCCCGACTTAACTCGCTCCTATGTACGATCGGTCACACCCATAAAGGACCCGAGGACCCGCGATCAGTTTGTTGATTATCTCGGCCACGCCGGCTTGCCTGAATGAAACCCGTTAATCCCCAGAGGAATCGCCGTTTCCACACGGCAGAAATGCCATGCAGTTGGGTTCAATGTACCTCTCAGGGCAACCATAAATATCGACCAGGCTTTCCATTCGTCGACTTCGAGCGAACTTAGTTCGTCCGACATGGGTCATGAACGGACTCTAGCGCCAACCCACCGGCACGTCTGAAGCTGGGTAGAAGCGGTCTTGAACAGTGATGCAAAAACGGTCGTTTTCGGCTCGCTTATCTTCTGCCCGGTAAACCCTTGAAATTGTTTCCATCGGATTGGTGTAAAACCTGGCCGAAAACGCTGCTTTCGGGACTTGGTTAACGGTGGCCAATTTCCGCGCCGGTTCACTAACGACGAATCTCGCATCCCATCGGCACGCCCGGAACTGCGGAACAAGCGCAAACGACCGGCGCAAAACCTGGCCTTGTTACGAGGGTCTCGCTTGTCGAAGGGAACGGTTCCGCCGCATCCGGTAAAAAACCACCGCTCAGACCTTTACCGACCAATGCGACGGCGCGGCGCCGGCGACCGGGCTGCGGAAGGTATAAATCTTGTCGTCGAGGAGATTGCCCAAATAGATCGTCTTGCGGTCCGGGCCGCCGAACGCGATGGAGGAGATGCTGCGCGCCACCTTGGAAACGACGGAATCCAGGTGCTTTCGTCCCAATTCACCTGCGAGAAACGCTTTTTCGATTTCCGCCAGAACCTCGGCGTCGCAATCCTCGAATACGATGGTCTGTTCGCCGTCGGGCGCGACATGGACCAGGCGGTTGGAGACGACGCTGGTCATCCAGATGCCGCCATCCTCGTCGAAGGCGAGCCCGTCGGGATAAATGCCGGCGCCGTACTCGGTAACCGTCTCCTTCGAACCCAGCGATCCGTTCACGGCAATCGGGTAGCGGCTGGTCCGGCGCCCGAAGGTCTCGTTGACGGCGAGCCATTCGCCTGACGGGTCGACGATCGCTTCGTTGGTGTAACCGATCCCGTCGGCGACGATCCGGGCCTCGCCCTTATCGGCCATGATGATGTAGCCGTCCGCGACGTTGTTGCGGTATGCCTTGTCGCGCGGTTCGTGCCGCGTGCTGACCGTGATCCAGGCGCGTCCCTTCGCGTCGACGCCGACGAAATTGGTCGGCGGAATCGGCGCGCCGTCGATTTCGAGCAGGAAGGGTTCCGCCGAACCATCGGTCCGCAGCCGCCAGACCCCTCCGCCCTGCGGGTTCAAGTCGGCGAGCAGGAAATCGCCTTCCGGCGTGATCGCGAATCCGTTGACGCCGATGGCATGCGGCGTCGAGCCGGGTGCGGCGAGAACATGCCGCGGCGTGCCGTCCGGCGCGATCCGCGTCACCCCGCCGTCCCAGTTCGACACGAAAGTATCGCCCGATTGCAGGCACAGTACGCATTCCGGCCGCGACAGATCGCGCCCGAAGAATTCGAGACCCTCCGGATCGACCTTACAATCCAACATTCCTTTACCTCCCTAGTGTGATGATTCTGAAGTTCGCCGCATTGAATGCGGCGAGATTCTGTATCTGAATCACACTAGATTCAAATGGTAGTGTGCTGATTCACGAGAAATTCAATTATCTGAATTTCACGATCAGGACACTTGTTCAGCCCGTAGGCGCGTCGGCGCGCATGAGGCCTTCCGCTTTCAGCTCGGCCCAAAAAACCGAAGGAATTGGATGATTGAGCAATCCGGCGTTCTCCGTCACTTGCTCCGGTGCCATAGCGCCCGGAATGATCGAGGTGACCGCCGGGTGAAACAGTGGGAACTGCAACGCCGCCGCCCGCAGCGGCACATCGTGCCGCGCGCAGACGGCTCCGATGCCTTCGATTTTCGCCACTACTTCCGGAGGCGGCGGTTTGTAGCCATAGACCGCATCGCCCCCCGCACCGGTCGCCGCGATGCCGGAGGAAAACACCGAGCCGATAACGACCCCGATCTCATTTTCTGCGCACAACGGCAGCTCCTCTTCGAGCGCATCCTGATCCATCAGCGTGTAAGGCATCGCCACCAGAAACATGTCGGGGTCGAACCGTTCGAGGAACCGCGGGATGAGCCCGGTGTAGTTGATCCCAAACCCGATGCCTTTGATTTCACCACTGGCCCGCATATCGGCGAGTGCCTGCCACCCGCCACCCTTGTCCAATTGGTCGATCGCGCCGGCAATACCGCCTATTTCGAGGCCGTTGGCGTCCCCCTCGTCGAGACGCGCGTCAAGGTCATGAATATAAAGCAAGTCGACACGGTTGAGGCCGAGCCGATGCAGGCTGTCCTCGTAGGAGCGCCGGATACCATCTGCCGTATAATCGAACCGGTAATCGAAGGGCAGCCCTTCCTGCCAGGTCGCCGTCTTGAAGCGATCTGGATCCTCCGGCCGAAAGAACAGGCGCCCGACCTTGGTCGACAGCACAAAACTGTCGCGCGGTCTGGTGCGCAGGACGTGGCCAGTCCGGTGCTCGCTGAGGCAATGGCCGTACCAGGGCGAGGTGTCGAAATATTCGACGCCGGCATCCAGCGCGGCCCGCAACGTCGCGTCGGCCTGCGCCTCGCTGATGACACCGACCCGCTGACCGAGCCCGACACCGCCGAACCCTAGCGCGGTAACCGATAGGCCGGTCCGTCCGATAGCCCGCTTTTCGATTTCCGGCATTATCTTTCCTCCTTGCCCCAACCCGCCAGAGCGGCGAGGACACCGTAACTCAGGCAACCCATTCCTACGAAATCTGTCCTGCGGCCCCTTTAAAACCAGCGGCGCGATACAAATCTCTTACCATTAGCGCAACAGGGGGACCTAACGTGAGGGATACAACAAGAACCGTTTCGCTGAGCGGCAGCCGCCGGACACTATTGGCGATCGTCGCGTTTTTTGTCTGTCTTGCCGTCGCCACTTTCGCCGCCACGGCGAAAGACGATCTCGATCAAGGTCTCAAGGTCGGCCAGACGATCCCCTTGAATATGAGCGTGCCCGACCAAAACGGCGAGACCCGCAGCCTGAAGGCCTTGACCGGACGATCCGGCCTGATACTGCTGTTCACCCGCTCGTTGGATTGGTGACCTTACTGCCAAGTACAGGCGGTCGCCTGGAACAAGCGGTACAAGGAATTCACGGCACGCGGCTACAATGTCGCATTTGTCAGCTATGACGATGTCCGTTCGCTCGCAGGGTTCGCGAAACGCCGGAACATTGGGCTGACGCTGCTTTCCGACTCCGGGTCGGCGATCATCAAGGCGTTCGATGTCCTCAACAAAATCTTCACGAAGGGCGCACCCGGCTACGGTATCCCGCATCCGATTATCTTCGTCTCCGACACCAAGGGCATCATCACACACCGGTTCTCCGAAACCAGCTACTCATCGCGTCCAAGTATCGATCTCGTCCTCGGCACCTTAGAGTCTGGCTCGTAAGCCAATAAGCGTCATTTCCGGTCGAGGGGGCCAGGTGATATGGCTATGGCGTCGGAGCCGTCTTCTCCGCGCCACTGCCCCTTCGCCAGAGGAACCACCATGGCCGCCATCGCTTTCGATATTCCCGAAGAAATCAGTGCCGTCGCCGACGGGTTGCGCGCCTTCGCCGACGCGGAAGTGCTCCCGAGGCACGAAGCGAACCGTGATTTTTTCGAAGACCCGCGCCGCCTTTACAACGCGGACGGCCGGTTTTCAGCCGACCTGATTTCGCTCATTGGCGAGGTCCGCCGGGCGGCGGCGAAGGCCGGCTACTATTCGATGTGCGTGCCGGAGGAGCTGGGCGGCGGCGGGCTGGAACATCTGGCCTATTTCGTCGGCTGGCAGGCGCTGTTCCATCATTGCGGTCCGCAGAATTGGCTGATGCTTTACGCGATCAGCCACTGGGCTTTCGGTCCGAGCCGCCTGCTGGAAAAGGCGACCCCACGGGCGCGCGAGGAAATTCTGGCGCCGCTGATGGCCGGCGAAAAATCGATGTGCTTCGGCCTTTCCGAACCGGGCGCCGGCTCGGATGCGGCGGCGTTGAAGACCAAGGCCAAAACCGATGGCGACGGCTGGCGCATCACCGGTCGGAAAATCTGGACTTCGAACGCACCGGTTGCGGATTACTGCATTATCTTCGCCATCACCGACCCGGAACGGGCAGCCGCACGGCGCGGCGGCATTTCCGCCTTTCTCGTGCCGACCGACGCGCCGGGATTCGAAATTCAGCGCATCATCAAGCTGTTCGGACACATCGGCGGCGACGAGGCGGAATTGAGTTTCGAGGATATCCGGGTCGAACCCTGGCAACTGGTCGGCGAGTTGCATGAGGGCTTCGCGACGGCGCTGTACGGCGTTTCGCTGGGGCGGATCTACAACACGGCGCGGTCGATCGGTTACGGGCGGTGGGCATTGGAAAAGGCATTTGATTACGCCGACACCCGCGAAGCTTTCGACAATCCGATCGCCGACTATCAAGGCGTCACATTCCCGCTCGCGGATTCCGCGATGGAGCTGCATGCCGCCCATCTGATGGGATTGGACGCGGCAACGCTGCTCGACCGAGGCGAGCGGGCGGTAAAGGAACTATCCATGACCAAGGCCTTTGCGGTGCAGGCGGGGTTCCGCGCGGTCGACCGGGCGATCCAGACGCACGGGGCGATGGGGTTCACCAATGAGGTGGGCCTGCATGACGCGTGGCATTCGCTCCGCGTCGTCAATGTCGCCGACGGGACGAACGAGATACTACGCCGCACGATCGTTCAGCGGATGCGCAAAGGGGACGTCGACCTCTAGAGCAAATCAGGTTTGATGGGAATCGCCTTTGGCGATTTTCATTGATCCTGTTTCTTTGCTCTATCCATTAAGAGCGAGCGGATTTACAGGATTGATGCCCTGCATCAATCCTGATCCGGTCTAGAGCGTGTCTCCCGTATTCGGAACCGCTGAGATCGGTTTTCCGGTCCTCCCGATAGGAGAGGACGCGCCGGCGATGCGGTGCATCGGCAAGCGTTCTCGACGACGCGGGAGGATCGGAAAACCGACCGGCGGCGTCGCCTCCGGTCCACCGGACAGCGTCAGACGCCGCTTGCGATGCGCCAGCATCGCGGCGCGACGCCTTCCTTGCCGGAAAACCGGAGGCGACGTCTCAGTGGTTCCGAATACGGGAGACACGCTCTAGGCGCGCTAAAAAGCGGAATTCATCGTGACCATGCTATGGGCGCTGTCCAGCGTATAGATCGTTTTTTCGCCGAAGCCCTTGATTGCATGGTAAGCGTTCGTTCAGGCCGTGGAATGGGTCCCGTCAAGCGCATCTCCCACGTTGAGGCGAGGCCCCACAAGGTGCTGTCTTTCTGCTGGTAACGCGATTTACCATGCGCTATCGTCGTGCGCATGGTGGTTCTGGACGA
>JAKZTB010000238.1:0-33639 GCA_047517345.1 Alphaproteobacteria bacterium | reverse complement strand
GGTTCTAATCAATGCAAATTGGTATAAGGTGGGGTTTCAACATCCACCGCAGTCTATACTAGAGCGCGTTACTTCGCGTATGCTTTGAGGTAGGCGATGATGTTGTCGCGGTCTTTCTTCTTCTTGAGGCCCGCGAAGGACATCTTCGTACCTTTGAGAAACTTCTTCGGTTTGGTCAGATAAGCGTCCAGCGTCGCTTCGTCCCAGGTAATGTCGGCTTTCCGCATCGCCTTGGAGTATTTATAGCCTTTCATCTGCCCGGCCTTTTTGCGGATCACGTCATGCAGCGACGGTCCGACCTTCTTCTTGCCTGCCTTCAGAGAATGGCACGCCTTACATTTCTTGAAGACTTTTTTGCCCGCTTCAGCGTCAGCGGCCGAGGCGGAGGTGCTGCCCAAAGCGAGTGCCAATCCGAAAGCCAACAGAAGTGATTTATTCATCGTCCTTACTCCGTATACTTTTAACCGCGCAAATTCGCCGACACCGGCGGCCTTGACGATGAAGTAGTCGCAAACCCGAATACGATCAAGGGCGGGACATGCGCCCCATCGTCGCGGCCATGCTGGACTTTACGCGGCCACGGCAATATTCATCGGTAAAATCTGCAGTGGGGACCGCGTGCGTGGCTGATTTCGACATTTTGGTCATAGGGGGTGGCGTGAACGGCGCGGGAATAGCGCGCGATGCGTCAGGCCGCGGATTTTCGGTGCTGCTGTGCGAACAGCACGATTTGGCGCAGGCTACATCCTCGTCGAGCAGCAAATTAATCCATGGCGGGCTGCGGTATCTGGAGCAGTACGAATTCCGATTGGTCCGCGAGGCGTTGCGCGAACGCGAAGTCTTGCTGCGTGCCGCGCCACATATCGTGGAACCGCTTCGTTTCGTTCTGCCTCATAGCGGCGACCTGCGTCCCGGATGGCTCATTCGACTGGGGTTGATGCTCTACGACCATATGGGCGCGCGCAGACGATTGCCCGCGTCCGAACGCATCGACCTGCGACGCAGCCCGGTCGGGCGGCCTCTTACCAAAGAAGTGAAGGTCGGGTTTGCCTATTCCGATTGCCGGGGCGACGATTCGCGGCTCGTCGTTCTGAACGCTCTCGACGCGTTTGACCGCGGCGCGGTTGTCCGGCCGCGAACGGAAGTTACGGCGATGGCGTGGGAAGAAGGCGCGTGGAAGGTATCTTTGCAGCCCAAGGGCCGCAACCAAGCAGAGGTCGTCAGCGCGCGCGCGATCGTGAATGCCGCGGGTCCTTGGGTTGGCAATGCGGTGACGGGCGCCGTTTCCAAACCGATTCGGCTGGTAAAGGGCAGCCATATCACGGTCCCGAAACTGTATGACGGCGACCACGCCTATATCCTGCAGAACACCGACCGGCGGATCATCTTCGTTATTCCCTATTCGGGGGATATGTCGCTGATCGGTACTACCGAGACCGAATTCGAAGGCGATCCGAACGAGGCCAGATGTTCCGACGCCGAGATCGCCTATCTTTGCGAGGCCGTGAACCGCTGGTTCGAACCGGGTATCGAACCGCATCAGGTTACTTGGGCTTACGCGGGCGTGCGCCCGTTGCTCGATGACGGTGCGGGCGAGGCGTCGTCGGTGACCCGCGATTACCGGATCGACCTCGATACCGTGCAAGGACAGGGACCCTTGCTCACAGTTATCGGCGGCAAGATTACGACCTATCGCAAATTGGCCGAACAAGCGGTCGAACGCCTGCAGCCGGTGATGGGGTCGGGCGCTGGACCGTGGACAGCACGAGCGACCCTGCCGGGGGGCGATATCCCCGATGCGGATTTCGACGCGTTCCTCGTGGAAACAAAGCGGCAATTTTTCTGGCTTCCCGGCGATGTTGCAACGCGCCTCGCCCATGCCTATGGCAACCGAATCGACAGGGTGCTCGGTCGGGCGGCGCAACTGGAAGATCTCGGCGAAGAATTCGGCGCTGGCCTTTTCGAGGTGGAGGTCGACTACCTAAAAAAATACGAATGGGCGGTTTCCGCCGACGATATCTTATGGCGGCGTTCGAAGCTCGGGTTGCAGGTCGACGCCGCGGGTAAAATACGCCTAAGCAATTGGTTGTCCGGTTAGATCAGGCGGGCTTTCGCGGTCGACCGACCCGACGAGGGCGAAAATGTGCGGCGAGCGCGCTTGGATCGCGCAACATCGTTCGACATGCGATCTGCACGGCCGTGGGGATTGGTGCGCCGCTTCTGAAATTCTTGATTCGACTCAATGAATACCCAAGCGCATCCGCAGCTTCTTGATTCGAAAGTTCGAGCGAAGTCTGCCATTCGACGAAATCTTCTTCCGTCATACCTGATTGTTCTTCGGCGATGCGGGCAAGGTTTTCCGCAGCGTAGTCCAAACCGTTATCCCAGCCGACACCATCGCCCCAATTGATAACGTTGACCGCCCGAAAAGCGTCCTGGTTTTTCGCGAAAACACGGAAGTGCAGCGAACGCGCGACGAGACCGGTCAAGTCGACCATCTGTTCGCGTCCGTCGCGCCATTCGAGCCGAAGAGTAAACGGCTCTTCGCCACGCGAAACTCGGCGTAGACGCTCAATTTCGAGGACTTCCTTCAGGTTACCCATGGCGTTGTCCTTTCACTGATCGCTGAACTTCCGCCAAAAGCGGGTTAGATCGTCTTTGCTAATCCTCGCCCACGCAATTGCGTATTTGATATGGCTCGAATTCTTTCGAGTGTCGCCTTTCTCGGAGACCATTTCGCCGATTTCAATAAGCACCTTCGCTGTAAAGTCGGGTCCGACAATGTGATAATGCGGTCGACCGTGATCGCCGAAATACATGTATATTTTACAGGGGCCGAAATCATGAATTGTCGGCATGGCCACGCATCTTATTGAACGGCTTCTGATATATAGGCGAATAATTGGCGGAGCGCAATAATATAGGGTATTTATTAACCGGTATTAAAATAATCTAATATTATCATTTTTAAAACCCATCAGGCAGTCTCACCGCTACTTTCCCGTGAAATTGGGTTTCCGTTTCTCGCCTAATGCCGCCAGCCCTTCCGCTCAATCGTTCGATCGGCTGTGCACCGCGATGGCCATCAGCTCGTTGCGCAACGCCGTGTCTTTCGGCTGTTCCAGCCCATCGTCCGTCAGCTGTTTCATCAATTTAAGGCCGAGCGGCGATTTTTCCGACAAACGTTCGACCAGCGATGCGACGGCGTCGTCGAGCGCATCGTCCGCGACGACCTGATTGACCAGGCCGACGCGCTCCAGTTCGGCCGCCGGCCAGAACTCACCGGTGTACATAAGGTATTTCGCCCGCGCCGGGCCGATTTTCCGCGGCAGTCGTACCGAGCCGCCGCCGCCCGGTATCAGTCCGTAATTGGCGTGGGCGTCGCCCAGCTTGGCGCTCTCCGCCGCAACGACCAGGTCGCAGCAAAGGACCAGTTCCAGTCCGCCGGCCAGCGCGAGCCCATTGACCGCGGCGATGACGGGGCGCGGAAAGGCTTCGATACGGTTGAATGTCGCGAACAACCGCTCGATATAATCGTCCATATCTCCGCGGGCGGTTTTCTCCCGCACCGCTTTCAAATCGGCGCCGGCGCAGAAGGCTCGGCCCTCCGCGCGGATCACGATGCAACGGAGGCTCCGTGTCATCGTCCGCCGCATCCAGCCCCGCATCCAGGCCGGCGATCATCTCATCGTTTATCGCATTCATCGCGCCCGGGCGGTTGAGCGTCAGCCACAGCGCGTTGCCGCGCACTTCGTGATAGACGTCGCCTCGTTCCGCCATCCGTCTCAGTCCCGCGCGAGAATGGTGACGCAGCAGACCGATTCTTCTATCCCGTAGATGCCGCCGCCGTTTTCTGCGATGGCGAAGCGGGCGCCTTCCACTTGGCGCTCCCCCGCTTCCCCGCGCAAATGCGTCGCCAACTCATAGATCTGAGCGAGGCCGGTCGCGCCGATCGGGTGGCCTTTCGATTCCAGGCCACCGGAAGGATTGATCGGAATTCGTCCGCCCAGTGCGGTTTCGCCTCGCTCCGCGATCCAGGCGCCCTTGCCGAAGCCGCAGAAGCCAAGATTTTCCGTTTGCGTCACCTCGCCGAACGCGGTCGCGTCATGGACCTCCGCGACGGAGATGTCGTCTGGCCCGATGCCGGCGCAGTCGTAGGCGCGGTTGGCGGTCAGGTGGGTGATGTGCTTTTCGACCTCTTCTGCCGTCCTCGTAATCCCGGTACCGATCTCGCACGCGCCGATTCGTACGGCGCGCTTGCGGACCGAGTCTTCGAGGTTGTCGAGATAGTCCTCGCTGCACAGGATCGCCGCGGCGGCGCCGTCGCTGATCGGCGAACACATGGGCAATGTCAGCGGCCAGGAGATTAATCTGGCGCCCAATACGTCATTGACGGAATAAGCGTCGCGATACTGCGACAGCGGGTTCAAGGTGGAGTGCTGATGGTTCTTGGCGGCGACGGCGGCGAATTGGCGCTGCGTACTGCCGAAATTCTTCATGTGGAACTTGGCGAAGTTGGCGTAAACGTCCATGAAGGGGCTGCGCTGTTCGTTCGGGATATTGGTGCCTTCGGGCGGTTCAACACCTTCGCCCAAGGCGTTGAGGCCGGCGAAAGTGCCGTCCACATTGTGAACGTCCAACGCGCCGTCGAAGATGGCGAACGACTTGGCCTTGTCCCGGTCGTACATCTTGTCGGTACCGATGGCGAGCGCGACTTCGGCCATTTCCGCCTTTACCGCGAGAAAGGCGCTATGGAAGGCGCTGGACGCGCTGGCGCAGGCGTTTTCCACATTCATCATGGGGATGCCTTCGAAGCCCATGTCCCGCAGTGCCATTTCGCCGGGTACGAGATGCTGGCCTTCCAAAAGGCCTTGCGTCGTGTTGGCAAAATAAGCGGCCCCGACGGCGTTCTGCTCGAGCGAAGCATCGTTCAGCGCGCCCGTCACGGCTTCGCTGGTCAGTTGTTTGACCGATTTGTCGTAGAAGCGGCCGAACGGCGTCATCGAAACGCCGACGATGTAAACATCACCCATCAATCGGACTCCTGCATCATGGCACCCGGACGGCGGCGTCCAGGCGGATCACTTCCCCGTTCAGCATATCATTTTCGCAGATATGGCGGACAAGTTCGGCGTATTCGCGCGGCCGTCCCATGCGTTTGGGAAAGGGCACGGCGCTCATCAGCTGTTCCTGGGCGGCTTCGCGCAGCCCCTCGGCCATCGGCGTTTGAAAGAAGCCCGGCGCGATGGCGACGACGCGAATGCCTTCGCGCGCGAATTCCCGGGCGAGCGGCAATGTCATGCCGGCGATGCCCGCTTTGGCGGCCGAGTAAGAGACGGCGCCGATCTGCCCCTCCAGTCCGGCGACAGACGATGTGTTGACGACGACGCCCCGGTGTCCGTCCTCGGAGACGGGTTCCAGGTGCCGCGCCGCGTCGGCGAACAGCCGCGTGACGTTGAACGTGCCGACCAGATGGACGTCGACGAGTTTACGGAAGTGCTCCAGCGGCATCACGCCGTCCCGTCCCAGGACGCGCCGGCTTTCCAGGATGCCCGCACAATTGACGAGTATCCGCGCTGGTCCCAGTGCCGCGTGCGATGCGTCCAAGGCCGCCTGAACGCTTGCTTCGCTGGTGACGTCGCAGGGGTGACGCAACGTCGTATCGCCGCCGGTTTCTGCGGTTTCGAACACGATATCCAAGGCGGCGACTTTTGCGCCGGCTTCCGAAAGCAAGGCCGCGGTCGCTTCGCCGAGACCGGACGCGGCCCCGGTGACGATGGCCGTCATACCGTCGATCTTCATGCGCTACAGCACCTTCCCCGGATTCATCAGGCCCTTGGGGTCGAGCGTCGTCTTGATGCGCTGCATCATCTCCCGCTCCACCGGTTGCTTGTAACGGGTCAACTCGTCGCGTTTGAGTTGGCCGATGCCATGTTCGGCACTGAAACTGCCATCGAGACCGGTCGCGATGTCGTGGATCTTGACTTCGATCTCATGGGTCCGCGCGAGAAATGCAGCTCGATCGGCGCCTACCGGCTGGACCAGATTGAAATGGATATTGCCGTCGCCGATATGGCCGAACGGCGCGACGCGGACGTCCGCGATCGTGTCCTCGGCGGCGACCCGCACGCGGTCCAGGAATTCCGGCACGCGCGACACCGGGACGGAAACGTCGTGCCGGATCACACCGCCCGCATGGTTTTGGGCTTCGGGGATGGATTCGCGCAGCTTCCAAAGCGTTTCGGCCTGGGCGCCGCTCGCGGCGATGACCGCATCGACGACTTCTTCCGCTTCGAAAGCATCGCTCAGCACCGCTTCAGCGACGGTTCGATTGGCCGACATCTCGATCAACGCATAGTGTTCGTGCCGGTCCGCGCAAGGGTCCGCCAGTGTCGGGTCGAGCGCGAAGATCAGGTCGAGGCAGGCGCGGTGGATGTATTCGAACGTCGTCGTGCCGTCGCCGCTGGCATCCTTCGTCCGTGCGAGGAGTTTCACCGCGGCATCGGTGTCCGCCAATGCGACGAAGGCGATGCAGCTTTCGACAGGCCGCGGAAAGAGCTTCAACGTGGCCGCCGTAATGATCCCGAGGGTCCCTTCGGCGCCGATGAAGAGCTGTTTCAGGTCGTAGCCCGTATTGTTCTTGCGCAGCAGGCGAAGCCCGTCCCAAACCTGACCGTCCGGCAGCACGACCTCAAGCCCCAGCGCCATATTGCGCGCGTTGCCATAACGCAGTACAGCCGTACCGCCGGCGTTGGTCGAAAGGTTGCCGCCGATCTGGCAACTGCCTTCCGCCGCGAGGCTGAGTGGGAACAGCCGGTCAGCGGTCTCCGCCGCTTGTTGGATATGGGCGAGCACGCAACCTGCTTCCACTGTGATCGTGTTGTCGAGCGGATCGATGTTGCGGATGCAGTTCATACGGGTCAGGGCAAGGACGATCTCGCCGCCGGATTCGTTCGGCGTCGCCCCGCCGCAATAGCCCGTGTTGCCGCCTTGCGGGACGATACCGATACCCGATTCCGCACAAAGCTTAACGATTTGGGAAATTTCGCCGGTATTTGCGGGACGCAAAACGAGCGGTGAAGCACCTCTATAGAGGTTTCGGAAGTCGACCAGGTAGGCCGCCTTGTCATTCTCGTCCTCGATCCAGCCCTTTGGGCCTACGATCGCCTTCAGCCGGTCGAGAATATTCGGGGATATTTGGTCCTGGCTATCCATCAGTGCTGTACGTTCGGCGCGTCCGGCATCCGGAACGGGCAGACAGTCTCGTAGGCGCGGGCGACGCGCAGGACCAGCGTATCGGCGTGTCTCGGACCGATGATCTGGAGGCCGGCGGGCAGACCTTCGCCGGTAAAACCGCAGGGCACCGAAGCGGCGGGCTGCTGCGAGAGATTGAACGGGAAAGTGAAAGGCGTCCAAACCGACCAACGCGGCTGATTTTCCGGGTCCGGGGTCTCCTGCCCCGCCTTGAATGCCGGGATCGGCAGAGTCGGCGTGAGCAACAGATCGTAAGTTTCATGGAAGCGCGACATGGTCTCACCGATTTGGTTGCGCGCCTCCATGGCGTCCATGAACTCGCTGTACGTGATGACGGCGCCTGAAGCGGCGACTTCCCGCAGACCGGGATCGAGTAATTCCCGCTTCTCCGGCGGCAAGTTGCCGACCAGCTTGCCCGCGGCGCCGAACCAGTGTCTGCGGAAGGTTTCGTAGGGGTCGTCGAAGCCGGGATCGACTTCTTCGACGATGGCGCCCAGATCGCGCATGACTTCTGTTGCCGCGTGGACCAGTTCGGCGATCTCCGGATCGACCTCCGCGTAGCCGAGCGTCGGACTGAATGCGACCCTAAGCCCGGCGACACCGTCTTCGAGCCCCTCACGGTAGTCGCGTTTCTCGTAGGGCAGGGACGTCCAGTCACGCGCGTCCGGTTCGGAAATTACCGTCAACATCAAGGCGGTATCGGTCACGGTCCGGGTCAATGGTCCAACGTGGGACAGCGTGCCGAACGCGCTGCCGGGCCAAACCGGGACCCGGCCGAAGCTCGGTTTGTGTCCGAAGACGCCGGTGAAGCCGCTGGGAATCCGTACCGATCCGCCGCCATCCGTGCCGATATGCAGGGCGCCCATACCCAGCGCCGCCGCTGCGGCCGCACCGCCGCTGCTGCCGCCTGGGGTGCGGTCCGTATTCCAGGGGTTGCGCGTGATGCCGGATACGGGACTGTCCGTCACGCCCTTCCAACCGAACTCCGGTGTCGTCGTCTTGCCAAGCAGGACGGCGCCGTGTTCCCGCAGCCGCGCGGTACAGGGTGCATCGGTGTCCCAAGATTGATCCGGATCGGTCGTTCGGCTGCCGCGCAGCGTGGGCCAGCCTTCGGTCAGGACGATGTCCTTGATGGTCGTGGGAACACCGTCCAACAGGCCGCATGGCGCCCCCTTCGCCCAACGCGCTTCCGAGGCCTTAGCGCTCGCCAACGCCCGCTCCGCATCGACGACGACGAAGGCGTTGACGGCCTTGTCGCAATCTTCGATGCGCGCCAATGCCGCCTCGGTCGCTTCGACCGGCGACAGATCCTTGCGGCGATAGTGGTCAACCAACTCGGTGGCGGCAAATTTAACGAGGTCGTCCATGTCACGGCCGTTCCCTGATGAAGGAGCGCATCATAGCGACGCTACAGCGCGCCGGACAATGTTTCGAAGCGGGACAGGAATTCCGATTTCGCCGCGTCGGGCGCTTGTGGAATCAACTTTATGCCGTCGAGTCCGCGCGGATTGCCGAAGAATTTTTGCGCCTCGGTTCTTTCGAATCCGGCAAGTTGCGTTGCTTCGAGAAACGCAGAGGAGCGATCGGCTCTTTTGATGAGTTTCTGGGCCGATTCCGGCATTCGGGCGGGCAGCCCGGCCCTGATATGTATCGCGCCCTGCAAGTTTATCTCGAAGGATTTGTAATCGAATCCGACCGCTGCCTTGAAAGGGGAAATCAGGTCGCCGATGACATATTCCGCGGCGTCGTGGAGCAGGGCGGCGAGACGCCAGCCGACCGGCGAATTGTCGCGAAACCGGCCGGCCAGGGTTTCGACGAGCACCGAATGCTGGGCGACGCTGTACGCCCAATCGCCCGACGTCTGGCCGTTCCAACGGGCGACGCGGGAAAGGCCGTGCGCGATATCTTCGATCTCGATATCGAGCGGAGACGGGTCGAGCAAGTTGAGCCGTCGCCCGCTCAGCATTCTCTGCCATGCCCGCATCGAATTTCGCCTTCGGTTCAGCGTTATACATACACGCTATATTGGCGCCAGGAAGGAGATAGAACATGGCCTATGGCTGCGCGCTTATCACCGGAGCGACTTACGGTATCGGCAAATCTTTTGCCGAAGCGCTACCGGTGGAGACCGATCTGGTGCTTACGGGTCGGACAGAGGAACGGCTCGGGATACTGCGAGACGCCCTATTGAGCGAGGGCCGACTCGTTGAAACGGTTGCCGCCGACCTTGCGACCGAGGCGGGCCGCGCGCGCGTGATCGCCGTCGCCGAAGCCGCGCAAATCGACTTGTTGATCAACAACGCCGGTCTGGGGCGGTTTGGCCCATTCGTCGACAATCCTCCCGAGGTGGAGCGGGAAATGGTCGAAGTGAATGTCGTGGCACCGGTGGTGCTGTCTCGCGCGTTGCTACCGGGCATGATGGCGCGGGCCGATTCGACCGGTCGACGGGCGGGAGTCATCGTGGTCTCAAGTGTCGCAGGTTTTCAGCCACTATCTTATTTTGCCACCTATGCGGCGACAAAATCGTTTGACTTGCTTTTCGCAGAAGGGCTGGCAGGCGAACTGAAAGGCACGATGGTTGACGTCGTCGCGGTTTGCCCGGGCGCAACGCGGACGGAGTTTTTCGATCGCGCGGGCCTTGATGAGGATGCCATGCCTTATGTCATGGACCCGGACATTGTCGCGCGTCGCGGTTTGGCGGCGCTCGGAAAACGAACCATCGAAGTAACCGACCCTCTGCGGCGCGCGATGCTCATGCCGGGCCTCGTTCTCCGCGCGGCAAAGCGGTTTGCGACCACGGCGGTAATGAAGCGGTTTCTTAACCGTTAGAAAGCGGTCCGCGCGGTCGCTTCACGGATGGCCTGATCGGTGATATAATAGTCCGTGCGGCTAAAGAATTTATCCGGATTCCGAAAGAAATCGCACTTTTTCAAACTCGACCGTAACAACGGTTTCGGAGTGGCGCGCCATGCATGAAACGGGCGAAAATTATGAGTTTCTCGATACCGTGGTCGAATCCTTCGGCGATGCCGCACGAAAGCTGATCGCCGACGCGGAATCCATGAAAGACCTCGATACGATCTGTTATGGCTCGTTATTGGCGGCGTGCATCCTGCATTGCGAGAAGCATGGTATCGACGATGCGGAAAAGGCGGTCCTTTCGCTAATCCGAGGGATATTCGACGAACGGCGCGATCGAGAGATGCAGTTGTCGGTTCCGACCGGCGCGACATTACACTAGCCACGTTACGATCGATTGCACTGCCCGATTGTGAACACACGGCATCTTGATGATTGCGTTGGCAGTTGTGGTTTGCGAGGTACCCTCCTGATCGATTAGGCATGACGCGCTTGTTGCAACGAATGCGCGTTAACAGTCGAAGTGCGAAGTACTAAAATGGCGAAGTCCAGCAAGAAACGAAAAAAGACATCGGCGGCCTCTGGATCGACAGCGCCGAAGCGAAGCGCTTTTCCGACCAAGTACGCGATATACGGCCTGGCCGTGCTCGCCCTAGCGGGCGCCATATACGGAATCATCAGCGGTCAACAGGACGCGAGCGCGTTCGAGGCGTTGGCTAGGGACGGCCGCGAGGCGCTTTCGCGTGTAAAGTCTTTCCCTAACGAGGGACGAACCCACATGCCGGCGGGGAGCCGGCTCACCTATGGCACCAATCCGCCGACTTCGGGCGCGCACTTTATCCATTGGGTCGATCCAGGCTTCTATCCGACCGCGAAAGGTCGCAGCAACCTCGTCCACTCGCTCGAACACGGCATGATCGTCATCTTTTACGATAAACCGGGAGAGGGCGTGATCGGCAAGCTGCGGACGTGGACCGATTTGTTCAACGGCCCATGGAGTGGAATCGTCGCGGTGCAAAAAGCGGGGCTCGGCAAGAAGCTGATTCTCACGGCGTGGCGAAAGATGCTGAAGCTGGACAGCTTCGACCCTGAGACGGCGGCCGCGTTTATCGACGCCTATCGCGGGCGGGGTCCGGAAAATCCGGTCCGCTAGACTGCTAGCCGCGGAATCCCTCGCCTCTGGGTGCCGGCGTACGCGCTGCCGAAAATAATCTCATGAATCGCAACGATTCAGACTCTGAATCCGGCTCGCTTTTGTTATAGTCCTCCCCGCGGGGGAAAGGGGCTCTTAAGGGCGTGTCACAGCTAAGTTCAACGCCGGATCGATCTCGGTCGAAATTCGCAAGGTTCGTGGCGCGCGCCTTCCGCGAACGGGAACTGCTGCTTCGTTCGGATGGGCGCGTAAGCTTTTTGTTGCTGACGCGGCGCCTTCAGGTCAGTCTCGCCTGTTGTCTCGGGGCGCTGATTGTGTGGGGGGCGTCGGCAACCCTCGTATCGCTGGTCGAGTATGACAAGATAGCGGCAGCCGATGCGCGGCTCAAAGATGCCCAGGTCGCCTATGACGACCTTCTGCAGGAAATTGCGATCTATCAGCACAAAGTCGCCGAAGTCACTGGAAAATTAAAACAAAACCAAGCCGAATTGCTCCGCCGGTTTGCCGATACCGATGCGAAGGTTACGGAGGACTTCCTGCAAGGTACAGCCGATACCGCATCGGGCGGCCGGCTTGCGGCAATAACCGAGTCGCGCGACGCGATGCGCCAGCATCTTCATAAGTTGGATCAGGAATTGCGCGAAATGACTGAGCTGGACGATGTCTTGGCCGACTCTCTCAACTCGATTCAGCACGATCTGGTTACCGCCGTTGCGGAGCGCGAAAAGGTCTATCAGGCCCGGACAAACCTGAAGCGGCAAGTCAAGGCCTTGGACAAAATGCTCCAGGAATCGCGAACGTCTCTCGCTACGCTTGAAGCGAAAATCGTGGGTTTGAATGCATCGCTTGTAAATGCCCATGGTGAGATAGGCGACACGAACATGGCGCGCGTTGCACTGACGAAACGTCAAGTCGAATTGGAAAATACGATAGAGACAGCAGAGTCGACGGAATCTGAACTGAGAGATTTGACGGTCGATTTGCGCAAGCAGCTTGCCAGAGCGCGTGCGGACTACGAGCGAATTGCCGTCGAACGCGCCGAATTGGACGTCAAGTCAGCGGCACTGCAAGGTGCGCTAAGTGCCGAGGAAGACCGTGCGAATTTGCTTGAAGCGGACATGCGCAAGTTCGTCGCACGGCTCGGAACGGAAACCGGCGATTCTGGACCGCATAATCCGGCCAGAGAAACGTTGAGCGAGCGGGTTGCGTTGCTGCTCGATCGCTTGACCGATATTCACCGGGCGCGTTCGAAGGTTATCGAGTCGCTCAATGCGTTGACCGTGGGCGATATCGAAGATTTCGAACGCATTGTCGAGATGACGGGCCTCGACGTGAATGGTTTGCTCTCTAAAGTCGAATCCGAACAGGAATTGGGCAAGGGCGGCCCCTTCGTCGCCCTGGCGGGCGGTCTCGCAAAGGACAGCCTTGCCGGTGCGGTACAAGGGCTGGATTCGCAACTGACCCGGTTGGAGGCGCTGAAGATCGCACTGCAAGCGGTGCCCCTCGTTTCGCCGGTCGATACTTACCGGGTTGCCAGCAAGTTTGGAAAACGCCGCGACCCGATTACCAAAAAATGGGGGTTGCATGCCGGCGTCGATCTGGCCAGCAGCAGCAAGACGATGATCTATTCGACAGCGCCGGGCGTCGTTATCTCGGCGGGGTGGAGCGGCCGATATGGCCGCTTGATCGAGGTCGAACACGGTTTCGGAATTAGGACGCGTTACGGGCACCTTCGGAAAATATTGGTAAAAAAAGGTCAAACGCTTCGGCATCGTGAAAAGATCGGGCTGCTGGGCAGCAGCGGCCGGAGTACCGGACCGCATTTGCATTATGAAATCCTTTACGGCAACATCGCCATGGATCCGATGAACTACATTCAGGCAGGGAAACATGTTTTCAAGGAATAAGCGGAGATCGGCCGCAAACGATTCGGTAAAAAAGGAAATACCGGCAGTACCATCGATTCTTAGTAAGAATCTTCGGATTACGGGCAATATCGAAACCGATGGCGATATTCAGCTTGAGGGCGTCGTCGACGGCGACGTGAAAACCGAACTGCTGACCATCGGCGTCGACGCCGTCGTTAACGGGGCGATCACCGGGGACACGGTCCGGGTCGACGGCACGGTGAACGGGCAAATTACGGGCCGGACCGTGCTACTCGGCAAGACTGCCAGGGTCAACGGCGATATTATTCACGAAAGTCTGGCGATCGAGGCAGGCGCGTTCGTGCATGGCATGTGCCGGAATGTTGAGCAGGAACGGAACCGGCCGGATCTGTTCTCGTCACGCCCGAGCCTGGTGGTAACGACGGAAAAAGACAGCGCCATCAACATTTAACCGATCTGTCTATCCGTCCGTAATGTCGTAGGGGCCCTCGAAATTCGGCCGCAAGTCCCGGTCGACGCCCAAAAAGTGATCCGGCACGTCGATATAGTCGTAGCCGATGTCTTCGGCGGCTTGCGCCCAGTCCCGGGTTGCGGCGGGATCTTGTGCGAAAGCGCGGGTCGGCAGGAAGGCGCCCAAAGGCACGTGCGGGTCTCCGATTGCTTACGATGTCGGAAATTCGGCGAGGAACGCGTCGATACTCTGCCGGGCGATCGGCTCGCTCAAAGTTGGAACATGTCCAGCACCGGGCACAGTAATTTGCAACAACCCCTGCCGCGTCTCTGCCATCTTATCGAAGGTTTCCGCGGACAAGACGTCCGATAGTTCACCGCGGATGGCCAGGGTCGGAATATGGTCGAGGGTTCGGAACAGCGGCCACAGGTCGGGGATCGGCGGACCGTTGCGCAGCGCATCGACCAACCGGACATCCCAGTCGAAATACAATTTGCCGTCGTCGGCTTCGCGCCAGGTCGCCTGTGCGGCATCCAGCCAGCCGGCGTCGGTTTCGAGCGACAGGTTCGGAAATATGCGCCGCAGGTCTTCGACCGCGCTGTCCCAATCCGAGTGCGAGCGGTCGGTGCCTATATAGTCCATGATCCTACCCAACCCGTCATCGTCGATGTCCGGCCCAACATCGTTCAGCACGACACCCGCAAGCGTCGTGGGCATCGCGGTGCCCATCGCCATGGCCAGAAACCCGCCGAGCGACGTGCCGACGACAATCGCGTGGCTGACACCGGCGACAGAGAGCAAATGCCGGATATCGTTCAGGTAGGTTGCGGGCTTATATGATTTGGCGTCCGGATCGTAGGCGGATCGCCCGCGCCCGCGATAGTCCGGGCAGATGACGCGGCGGCCATCGCATAGGCGTAACGCCAGGTTATGAAAATCCTTCGAATTCCGGGTCAAACCGGGAAGACACAGCAGTGTAACGGCCGGCGCGTGGACATGACCGTATTCGCGATAGTAAAGCGAAAGGCCGTCCTGCGCCGTATAACGGTGTTCGCGATAACTGCTCATATTCGCTCCCAATATTCTCGATGCGGGTTTACCCGCACACCATCCCAGGAAGCGGATCGAGCGAAGTGATCTCAGCCTTCGGTGTGCCGGGCAAACGTTCCTTCGGTTGTCCGAAACGATTTACCCAAGCGACCTGAAATCCGAAATGGGCGGCGCCCGCGGCATCCCAAGCATTCGAAGACATGAAGCATATCGCGCCAGGACTCAACTCGAGCCGGTCTACGGCGAGCTGATAGGTTTTTGGCGAGACTTTGAAAATGCCGACTTCCTCGACCGACAAGATCGCGTCGAGCAATTCGGCCAGGCCGGCGGTTTCGACGGCGGCCTCGAGCATCATCGGCGACCCGTTCGAGAGAATTGCCGTCTTCATGCCCGCATCCCGTAGCGTTGCGAGTACGGCCGGAACTTCGAGGTAGGCGTTCAGCGACAGGTACAACGCCATCAATTTCTCGCGCAACGCCGTGCCGCTCAGATCGGTTGCGGCCATAGCGAAATCGAGCGCGTCGCCGGTGACCCGCCAGAAGTCGACATGCGCGCCCATCAGCGACCGCAACCAGGTGTATTCGAGTTGTTTCTGGCGCCACAGGCTGGAAAGAGCATCCGCCTTGTCGCCGAGGTCGTCGCGGCACCGGGCCGCCGCGGAGTGAACGTCGAAAAGCGTGCCGTACGCGTCGAAAACGCAGGCGCCAACGCCGTCGATTTTCTGCGGTGTGCCCATATCTCCCTCGCGTTTCGTTCGTTTCAAGGGTAATCGACCGTATCGGAGCCGATCATCGCGTCGACGATCAATTCCGGCAGGAACCTGTCCTCGAACCGATAGCCGTAAATGGTCATGTTCTCCAACACCCGCTGTACATAGTTGCGTGTCTCGGGAGCGGGTATGGATTCGATCCAGTCGATGGCGTCCAGCGTCGAGAAATCGCGGGGATCGCCGTTCAGCCGGACCCAGCGTTTCACGTTTCCGGGTCCCGCATTGTACGCCGCAAGCGTCAGGATCAGCGAGCCGTCGTAAGTGTCGCGCAATTGATCGAGATAGGCACTGCCGAGACGGAGGTTGTGCACCGGATCGGAGACCAGGCGCTGTTTCGAATGTTGGATTTTGAGCCGCCGGGCCACAGCTTTCGCCGTCGCTGGCATCAATTGCATGAGGCCACGTGCGCCCGCACGGCTGATTGCCTTGGTGTCGAAGGCGCTTTCCTGCCGGATGACGGCATGCATCAAAGCCGGTTCGACGGGGAACTTGCGTGTGACTTTCAGTTTCGGGTAGCCCGCAACCGTTAGTGCGACGCCCTGCCGGATCGCCAGTTTGGCCGCCTTTATCACCAAATCGTTGCGCCCGATATCGGTCGCGAGTTTTGCGATCAGTGCCCATTCGGTGGGACGTTTGGTCATTTTCGTTAGGCGTAAAACGAACACCTTCACGAGCTTGTTTTGACCCAAGTCCGCGAGCAGGCGCGTCACGCGAACGAGCTCGCGGTTTTCGAAAGCGCGAATTTCCTTTGGTTGGGGTTTCGGTTCCGGCGGAGGTTTGGACTTCAGACTTTGCCGAAGCCGGTCGGCGGCGAGCTGCCCGTAGAACGTGGTCGTGTATTTTGATGCGGCGCCGTACCAGGCCGCTGCCTTTTCAAACCGCTTCGCGATATCGGCCGGATTGGCTTCGATCGCCCGAGCGGTCCAGTAAGCGCCGCGTGCCCGGCTTATGGGATATCGGACACTATCGTAGAGCTGTGTGAAATGCTGTCGCGCGACATCGTAATCGCGCAGGAACCGCAAGGCGATCCATCCGGCCAGCCATTCCGCCTCCGCATAAGGCGCGCCATCGGTTTGCTTGTGATTTCGGGCCAGACGATAGGCGAGCGTAATATCGCCGTCGCGCAACGCGCGTCGCGTTAGTATGGCGCGCTCCAGCCACCATTTTTTCGGTCGCGCCATCCGTGCGGGTGGGTCGTGCAACAGCTCTATGGCGCGGTCGGAAAACCCCTTCCGGCGGCGCCAGCGCAGGCGCTCGTAGACGAGCCCGGGATGCTCGCGCAGCGATTCCGGAACCCGGGCGATCGCATTGTCGACGCCGCCGATCCTCAATATCAACTGCAGGCGCGCTTGCGCCAGGTGCTGGTAATCGCGGCCGACCCGCCGCATCTGCCGCCGCGCCGATCCGACGCGCTGATCCCAGATCAGCCGGTCGAGCCGGTCGATATGATCTTCATTGCGCAGCAATTTTTGGAACTGTCGGCGGAAATCGCGCGTATCCGCTCGCGTCATGTTCAGGTCGCGCCATGTTTTTCGGACAAATGCCGTGGCTTCGGGTTTACGCGCCTTCGCAAACAAGGCATTCGCATAACGGGCCGCGCCGGTTGCGGTCAGTGGCGGGTTGGCGCCGAACCAGACGAGCGCAGCATCGTCCGAAAGTGCGGTTTTCATCGCTTCCTCGGCCCGTCGCCGAAGCTCGAAACGTCGTGGCCAATGCGGGTTCGCCTTCAAGAATGCGTCGATCGCGCCGAACTTGGCCTCGGAATTTTGCGACGAATATTGAAGCCACGACACGACTTTCGCCGGTAGCGGGTTCTTTGCGCGGGCCGCGAAGCGGTTCGCCTGTCGCCGCTGGTTGGCCTTCGCGGCTTTGAACGCGGACCGGTAATTTGCGGTGTCTTTTTTGCTGAGCGTTTCGGAAAACGCAGCGGTTGGCTGCAGGCATGAAACGCCCAATACCAACGCGACCGCTGGAACCGTTCCTAATAGTAAAGCCTTGTATATTAGAGAATTTTGCTGCATGACTTTCAAAAGATTTTAAGCGATTTCCGGACGCTGGCCAATAACGAGCGGTTCAAATCGTTGTGTAACTATTGCTGGTTCAATGCGGTAGGGTTAATTTTGCATCGGCGTCGTGGGAGCGACAGGGAGATACAAGATGTTTAGCGGATCACTTGTGGCGTTGATTACGCCGTTCGAAAACGGTTCGATCGACGAGAACGGTTTTCAGTCGTTTGTGGAGTGGCAAATCGGCGAGGGGACGCAAGGCCTGATTCCAACCGGTACGACCGGGGAATCGCCGACTCTCAACCACGACGAACATAAACGGGTCGTTGAGCTGTGCATCGAGGCGGCAAAAGGCAAGGTGCCGATCATCGCGGGTACAGGATCGAACTCGACGGCGGAAGCGATCGAACTGACGCAGCATGCCAAGGATGTGGGGGCGGACGCAGCGCTGGTCGTCACGCCCTATTACAACAAGCCTACTCAGGAAGGACTGTACCAACATTACAAGATGATCGTCGATACGGTCGATTTGCCCGTGATAATATACAACATCCCCGGCCGCTCGGTCGTCGATATGACCGTTGAGACGATGGCACGCCTGGCAAAGTTGCCGAACATCGTCGGCGTGAAGGATGCGACCTGCGACCTGGCGCGGCCGCTGGCGTCGCGTATGGTCATCGAAGAAGAGTTCTGCCAGCTTTCGGGCGAAGACGCGACAATTGGTGCGTTCCTCGGCCAGGGTGGTGACGGCTGCATTTCAGTGACGGCCAATGTGGCGCCGAGATTGTGCGCAACGTTGCACAAGTCCTGGCAGGGTCGAGATATTGACACCTTCTCGGAAGTGCGCGACCAGTTGATGCCGCTGCACGATGCGCTGTTCTGTGAAACTAGTCCCGGTCCGGTGAAGTATGCGGCCAGCCTGCTTGGCAAATGTGACGATTACTGCAGGCCGCCAATCGTGCCAATCGCGGAAAGCAGCAAGACGACAGTCCGCGAAGCGATGGTTGCGGTCGGATTGCTTAACTGACGCGATGGCGCGGAAGTCGTCGTCGAGTGGACCCGTAGCGCAGAATCGGCGGGCGCGGTACGACTATTTTATCGACGAGAAAATCGAAGCCGGGATCGTTCTGCAGGGGACTGAGGTAAAGTCTCTGCGCCAGGGGCAGGCAAGCCTGTCCGAATCCTGGGCAGGACCGCGCGACGGTGAGCTGTGGCTGAACAACTGCTACATTCCCGAGTACGACAACAGTGCGCAATTCAACAATCATGAAGCGCGCCGGCCTCGCAAGCTGCTGTTGCATAAGCGCGAAATGCTGCGGCTAATCGGGGCCTCCAACAGACAAGGCGTCACCATCGTCCCGATGTCGATCTATTTCAACGACCGCGGTATTGCCAAGGTGATGCTAGGTCTTGCACGCGGCAAGCGGCAGGTGGACAAGCGCCAGACATCGAAGGAACGCGACTGGAAACGTCAGAAGGCGCGGCTCATGCGCGAAAGCGGCTAACGATTTCCGAGAACACGCCGTGAAACATCGCCTCGGTTAAACGGCCGGTGTTCGTGTTGTAGCGCGAGCAATGATAGCTGTCGGCGAGGATTAAACCGTCCGGCAAATCGTGAAATCTGCAATGGCCGAAACGCCAATCGGCCTGCCGCAATCCGCGGCTGCGGAGGATAGAGACATGCGAGACCGTGCCGAGCGCCAGAATGACCCGCAATTTCTCCATACTAGCAATTTCCGCGTCGAGAAAATCGCGGCACGCGTTGATTTCAGCGCCGATCGGTTTGTTTTGCGGGGGAACGCACCGCACCGCGTTCGTGACCCTGCAGTTGACCAGGGTCAATCCGTCGTCCTGCGCCTCGGCGTAGTCTCCTTCCGCCAGTCCGAACCGCAGCAGCGTCGGATAGAGCAGCTGCCCCGCATAATCGCCGGTAAAGGGCCGGCTCGTGCGGTTTGCCCCGCGTAGGCCCGGCGCTAACCCGACGATCAGTAATTCCGCATCAAGGGAACCAAAACTCCCAACCGGCGCATTATGCCAGTCCGGCCAACTGTTGCGATTTTCTTCCCGGAAGGCGACGAGCCGGGGGCAGCGGGGGCAATCCCTACTTGGAAACGCATCCGGCATATGCGGTGAACTAAGCGGTCGTTACGATCGGGTCGTCGTATTCGTCGTCGTAATCGTCGTCACCCAACAGCTCGTCCAGTTGCTCGGGTTCCACATTGTTCTCGCCGCTGTCCTGACGGGTATGCTTGCGGGAGATTTCCTGCGATAGATCGACGAGCTCCACGAAGTGGTCTGCTTGGCGCCGCAGCTCGTCCGCGACCATCGGCGGCGAAGATTTTACCGTGCTGACGACCGTCACGCGCACGCCTTTACGCTGTACCGCTTCGACCAGCCTGCGGAAGTCGCCGTCGCCGGAAAATAGAACGACATGGTCGATGATGCTCGCCATCTCCATAACGTCGATGGCGAGCTCGATATCCATATTGCCTTTGATTTTACGCCGCCCGTAATTGTCGGTGAATTCCTTGGTCGGCTTGGTCACCATGGTGTAGCCGTTGTAGTCGAGCCAGTCGACCAGGGGGCGGATCGGTGAGTACTCCTGGTCTTCTATCAAAGCGGTGTAATAGAATGCCCGGATTACCCGCGCGTCATCTCCGAAAATACCCAGCAACCGCTTGTAGTCGATGTCGAAACCAAGCGCTCTTGCGGCCGCGTAAAGATTAGCCCCGTCAATGAAAAGCGCTACTTTTTCATCTTTATGGAAATTAAAAGTCATTTCTTATTACCTTGAATACATCAATTATGATTTATCATCGCCAACCCCTTGAATTTTTAGACATAGGCGATACCTGGCGGCGATGATAAAGTATTTAAGACATCAGTACTAGATCGGCAAGGGGTGCAGGATTTCGGCCGACACCCTGATTTAGGTGCACGGTATCGTTGCAGGTACAACTTTCCGTAGGCTGGCAAATTTCTTGAATTGCCGCGCCACCACGCCTATATTCCGCGGCCTGCGTCGCCTTGTCGGAAGTGGAGAAACGCCAAATGGCTCGAGTTACCGTTGAAGATTGCGTCCTAAAGGTTCCAAACCGCTTTGAATTGGTCGTGCTCGCATCGCAGCGCAGCCGTACAATTTCCGCCGGTGCGCCGTTGTCGATTGATAGAGACAACGACAAAAATCCCGTTGTCGCTCTGCGTGAGATCGCCGATGAAACGATCGAGTTGGCGGAATTGGCGGACAACGTCGTCCGCGCTATGCAAAAACATGTCGAAATAGACGAACCCGAAGACGAAGATCCCATCGAGCTGATGGCCGGCGCCGCGATGGCCGGCGAGACTGACGCAATGGAAGTCGATCCTGTCCCGTCGATAAAAGCGCCGCAGACGGGCGACGAGCCGCAGGCGTAACCGGCGCTGGGTGCTACCGCTTGGCGGACAACGGAGTGACGCCGCATGCTGCGGCAATATGAGCTTGTAGAACGCGTTAAAAGCTACGATCCCGATGCGGATGAGGATGCCCTCAATCGCGCCTATGTATTTTCAATGAAGGCGCACGGGACGCAGAAGCGCGAATCCGGCGACCCCTATTTCTCTCATCCTGTGGAAGTAGCCGGCATTCTGTCGGACAAGAAACTCGACTGCGATTCCATCATTACCGGTCTTTTGCACGACACGGTCGAGGACACGGTCGCGACTATGGAGGACATCCATGGTCTATTCGGCCCCGATGTCGCGCGGCTTGTCGACGGCGTGACCAAGCTCAGCCAGATAGAAACGCTGTCCGACCGGGCGAAGCAGGCGGAGAATTTCCGCAAGCTTCTTCTGGCGATGTCGGAAGATATCCGCGTCCTGTTGGTGAAGCAGGCGGATCGGCTGCACAACATGCGGACGCTTGAATTCATCCACAGCGAGGAAAAACGCATCCGGATCGCGCGCGAGACGATGGACATATACGCGCCGCTTGCCGAACGTATCGGCATTCGCGACTGGAAAGAGGAATTGGAAGACAGGGCCTTCGCCGTGTTGAACGCGGATGCGCGGGACTCGATTGTGAACCGCCTCGCGTTCCTGCGTGAAGAAGGCGGCGATCTTGTCGGGCGGGTGACGGCGGAATTGACCCAGACGCTGGCGGAGTACAGCGTAACGGCTGAGGTGTCGGGTCGTGAAAAGACGCCTTACTCGGTTTGGCGTAAAATGCAGCGCAAGAATATAGGTTTCGAACAACTCTCCGATATCATGGCTTTTCGCGTCATCGTGCAGCGTATCGAGGATTGCTATCAGGCGCTTGGCGCCATTCACGGTCACTATCGCGTCGTGCCGGGCCGTTTCAAGGACTACGTTTCCATTCCTAAGCCGAACGACTACCGGTCGCTCCATACGAGCGTTTACGGTCCCGAGAACCAGCGCATCGAAATTCAGATTCGGACTCAAGAAATGCATGAAGTCGCGGAACTCGGCGTCGCGGCTCATTGGCAGTTCAAGCAGAATGCAATGACCGACGGGCGGCAATATCGCTGGCTGCGGGAGATGCTGGAGATCCTGGAACACGCCGAAGCACCCGAAGAATTCCTGGAACACACCAAATTGGAAATGTTCTCCGATCAGGTGTTCTGTTTCTCGCCCAAAGGCGATTTGATGGAATTGCCGCGCGGGGCGACACCGGTCGACTTTGCATACGCAGTGCATACGGAAATCGGCGACGCTTGTGTGGGCGCAAAGATAAACGGGCAAGCCTCGCCGCTCCGGACCGAACTGAAGAACGGCGATCAAGTGGAAATCCTGACCTCGAAAGACCAATCGCCGTCGCCGAGCTGGGAGAGCTTCGTCGTGACGGGTAAGGCACGTGCCTGTATTCGACGGTTTGTCCGTTCGCAGACACGGGAACAATACAATCGGCTCGGACAGGAGATCATCGAGAAGGCTTTCCGTCGGGAAGGCCGAAAGATGGCCAAGAAAACGCTGATGAGCGTCTTGGTGAAACTCACTTGCCGCACGGTGGACGATTTGTTCGTAGCCGTGGGCCAGGGGCGTTACACCGGACAAGATGTTTTCGCCGCCGCTTATCCGCGAACCGGACGAAACCAACAGCGGTCCGCGCCGGCGAGCGGTGAGGGTAAAGGAAATGGCAGCGAGTTCGCGGTACCGATCCGCGGTTTGATTCCCGGTATGGCCGTCCATCTGGCGGCTTGCTGCCATCCCCTGCCGGGTGATCAAATCGTCGGCATCGTCTCGACCGGCAAGGGTCTGACCGTTCACACGAACGACTGTGAGACGCTGGTGAACTTTATCGAGATGCCGGAACAATGGGTCGACGTGCAGTGGGACGTCGGCGCCGAAGACACGAAGAACCATGTCGGCAGGATCAACGTCATTCTCGCCAACCAACCGGGCAGTCTTGCGGCGCTTACCGCGGTCATCGGACGCGATCACGGCAATATTTCGAATCTGAAGATCACCGACCGTTCCGAAGATTTCTTCGAAATGCAGATCGACATCGAAGTAACCGATGTCCAACATCTGACGAATATAGTGGCCGGATTGCGCGCGGACCCGTCGATCGGGTCGGTCGAGCGTGCCCGCGGTTGATTGGACGTTAACGTCGCCCTGTCTATATTAGGTTCTGCGCCGCCGCGTCCTGAATATTGGCACCGCTATATGGCAGCGATGTGGATCTTCAACGGTACAGCCAACTACGTTATTCGTACACTTGAAGTGTTTGCTTCAGATGCATCAGAATAGGCGGGCATGAGACCCGGCGCGAAAGTATGAGGATCGCGAACGATGAAATCCAAGTTGCGTCTCGGCGTTAACATCGACCATGTGGCGACGATCCGGAATGCGCGAGGCGGCGTCTACCCGGATCCAGTTCGCGCCGCAAAATTGGCCGCTGCTGCCGGAGCGGACGGCATCACGGCGCATCTTCGCGAGGACAGGCGGCATATTCGCGACGATGATATTCGGCGCATTAGCCGCGAAGTCGAAAAACCGTTGAATCTCGAGATGGCGGCGACTGAGGAAATGCTGGAAATCGCGTTGAAACATAAACCGCATGCCGCCTGCATCGTGCCGGAAAAGCGCGAAGAGCAGACGACCGAGGGCGGCCTCGATGCGATTGGCGGCCATAAACATTTAATCCCGTTTGTCCGTCGGCTGTCGGATGCCGGTATCCGCGTGTCGTTGTTCATCGAGCCGGACCCGGTCCAATTGGATGCCGCCGTTTCGCTCGGCGCGCCAGTCGTCGAACTGCACACCGGAACCTACGCCGATCTCGAAGGCGACGCGCAGGCGGCCGAATTCACCCGAATAGATACCGCAGCGACGCATGCGCAATCGATCGGATTGGAATGCCATGCCGGCCATGGTCTGACATTCGACAACGTCGCGCCGATCGCCGCGATTGCGACATTGGTCGAACTCAATATCGGACATTTTCTGATCGGCGAGGCGATTTTCAGCGGCCTCGACAGCGCGATCCGGCGCATGCGGTCCTTGATAGACAATGCGCGGGCCGAGGCGGAAGGCGCGCGCAGAGCATGATCATCGGTCTCGGCACCGACCTGTGCGATATCGGGCGTGTTAAGGAAACGCTTAAGCGGTTTCCCGGCCGGTTCGAGGATCGGCTCTACACCGAGCAGGAACAGGCGCGGGCGGACCGCTGGCCCTTCAAACGCGCAGAACGCTACGCGCAAATGTTTGCAGCGAAGGAAGCGTGTTCGAAGGCGTTGGGCTCGGGGTTTCGGCGGGGCGTTTTTTGGCGCGATATGGAAGTTGTTCACCTGCGTTCCGGAAAACCGACCCTGCGTTTGACCGGCGGTGCATTGGAGCGAATGATGGCTTTGACGCCGGACGGTATGCAGGCGCAGGTCGAACTGTCGCTGACGGACGAATCAGGTCTGGCGAACGCGGTTGTCATAATTTTTGCGGTTCCAATTTAGTCTCCCGAATACGACATGCAATCGGGCGGACCGCGTGGGCCCTTGACAGAGTTGAGCGCCGACGACCATAAAGCCGCGCGACAAATCCCGTGAAGGCATTAAATGGCGTCAAAAAATCCAGGCAGTGGCACAGGCGCCGAAGTTGATGGCGGATCGAAGTTAGATGCCTTTTGGGAAACCGCCCGAACCGTAATCTATGCCGTACTTTTTGCGGTTGTCGTACGAACCTTCCTGTTCGAGCCCTTTAACATACCCTCCGGTTCGATGATTCCGACGTTGCTGGTCGGCGACTATCTGTTCGTTTCCAAATATTCCTACGGCTACAGCAGACATTCTATACCGTTCAGCCCGCCAATTTTCAAAGGCCGTATTTTCGAAAGCCAGCCGGAACGGGGCGATGTCGCCGTGTTCAAATTGCCGCTGGACAACGAAACAGATTATATAAAACGAATCATCGGCCTGCCCGGCGATCGGATTCAGGTAATTGCCGGCGTCTTGCATGTCAACGGGAAGGCGGTGAAACGGCGCCGGATCAGAGATTATCCCGGCGATTCGTCAGGCCAGCGTTCTTCGGTTCAATATGAAGAAACCCTGCCCGGAAATTTGGTTCACCGGATTATCGAAACACAGGGCGATTTAGGACAGTTGGACAATACGTCCGTTTACACTGTGCCGAAGGGACATTATTTCGCGATGGGCGACAATCGCGATAGTTCTCTGGATAGCCGGGTCTTGAACCATGTCGGGTTCGTACCGGCCGAGAATCTTGTCGGCCGTGCCGAATTTCTGTTCTTTTCGACGAACGGCGCGGCGCGTATCTGGGAAGTATGGAAATGGCCGATCACCATCCGGTATAGCCGACTGTTCAATGGCATCGATTAGCCAAATTTCTAAATGCGGTGCGCGATGACGGAAAGCGCTGCCGCCATTTTACAGCACAATTTCAAAGATCCGACCATACTGGCGATGGCTCTGACGCATGGCAGTGCGGCTGCCAATTCATTCGATACCTACGAGCGCATGGAGTTCCTCGGCGATAGAGTCCTGTCGCTCGTTGTCGCCGAAATGCTTTTCGTGACCTTTCCCGATGAAAACGAAGGAAAGCTAGCACGCCGTTCCGCGGCGCTGGTGCGGCGGGAAACGCTTGCGGACATCGCCGCCGAAATCGGTCTCGGCGTACACATCGTCATGAGTCCGGGGGAGGCGGGTGCCGGCGGTCGCGAAAATCCGTCCTTGCTGGCCGACGTTTGCGAATCCGTTATTGCCGCGCTGTATCTCGATGGCGGTTTGGAAGTGGCCGATAGTTTCATTCGGCGACATTGGCAGGTGCGGATGGACCGCTTGGACACGCCGCCAATGGATTCGAAAACCGCCTTGCAGGAATGGGCGCAAGGGCGCGGACTGCCCCTGCCGTCATATCGTATCGCCGAGCGAAAGGGCCCGGATCATGCGCCGATTTTCACGATCGCGGTCACTGTCGAAAACGGCCCCGAAACAACGGGGCAGGGGAAGACCCGTCGTTCCGCAGAGCAAGCGGCCGCCGGAGCGTTGCTGAAAATGGTGCACAAAGATGACTGACGGCGCACAGATGCGGTTCGGTTTCATCGCCGTTCTCGGTGCGCCGAACGCCGGCAAGTCGACATTGATCAACCGGATCGTCGGCGCAAAGGTGACGATCGTATCGCCGAAGGTTCAGACGACGCGGACCCGGGTGCTCGGTATCGTCATTCGCGAAAAGAGCCAGTTGGTCTTCGTCGATACGCCGGGAATATTCGCGCCGCGCCGGCGGCTCGACAGGGCGATGGTCAACGCTGCCTGGAAAGGGGCTGCGGATGCGGACCTCATCGCCCTCGTCGTCGACAGCGAGCGCGGCTTCAACGCGAACACGCGGCACATCGCCGAACAGATCAAGGGCGATGCGGTGTTGATCCTCAACAAGGTGGACCGGGTGCCTCGGGACAATTTGCTGGCGCTCTCGCACGCGGTCAACGACGCCGCTTCGTTCAGCGAGACGTTCATGATCTCCGCGCTGAACGGCGATGGCGTCGAGGACCTTGCGGATCATTTTGCAGCATGCGCGCCACCCGGACCGTGGATGTTTCCGGAGGACCAGCTTACCGACATGCCGATGCGGCTGATGGCGGCGGAAATCGTGCGCGAGCAGCTCTTCATCCAGCTCCACCAGGAACTCCCCTACGCGTTGACGGTCGAGACCGAGGATTGGAAGACGCTAAAGGACGGCAGCGCGCGGATCGCCGCGGTCGTCATCATCGAGCGCGACAGCCACAAGGGCATGGTTCTGGGCAAAGGCGGCCAGCGCATCAAGGCGGTCGGCGCCGCCGCGCGCGAAGAGCTCGAGGCGATGTTCGATTGCAAGGTGCACTTGATGCTGCACGTCAAGGTGCGCCGCGACTGGAAGGACAAACCCGAGCACTACCGCGCGCTCGGCCTCGATTTTCCGATTTAAATGATCGACAGGTGACTGTTTTTGAGGTCGGTTATCAGCATGTTGCCCGGCAGATGGGTGATGCAGAAAGACGGTTTCGCTTGCTCGATCGCGAGTTGCGGCGTCACCCCGCAGGCCCAGAAGACGGGGATTTCGTCGTCGGCCATACGCGGCGGCGCCCCGCCGAAAACCGGCTTTTCCAGATCCTCGATGCCGAGCAATTCCGGCAGGCCGATATGGACCGGCGCGCCATGCACGTTGGGGAACCGGCTGGTGATCTGAACCGCGCGGATCGCATCGGCCGGTTTCAAGGGCCGCATCGAAACGACCGTCTTGCCGCTGAAACGTCCCGCCGGCTTGGTGTCGATGTTGCTGACATACATCGCGACGCACTCATCGCGCTCGAAATGCTTGAGCGGGATGTCGTCGCGCAGCAATGCGTCTTCGAACGAGAACGAACAGCCGAGCGGGAAGGCGACCAGATCGTCGCGCCAATAGTCGGTGATATCGTCCGTGACATCGACTTCGACCCCATCGCGGAAAACGCGGTAACCGGAAAGGTCGGTTCGCAAATCCAGGTCCGCGCCAAGCGTCGGCAGGTGCGGCGAGCCGGGCTCGCCGATCGCCAGCATCGGGCACGGTTTGGGGTTCAACTGGCAAAAGGTCTGGAATTCCTGGGCATATTCCTGAGGCATGATCGCCAGATTGGCCTGCACGTATCCTGGCGCCAGTCCCGCTGTGTGGCCCTTATGGGAGCCGTTGCGAATCCGCAGGCGCGCCTCATGCGCCGGATTGTCGCCTCGCGTCTCTGCTGCTGCTATCCGCGCCATCGCTGCCTCCTTGGGTAACTCCGTTATCTCGATAATGTCACGACAGGGGCGACCGTCAAGCGGTTGCTCCTTGGTATTAAGCATCATCCGGCAGGATGATCGGCTCCCCGTGCGGGGTCGCGTGCGCCGCGCGGTCCCAGGCCGCCTTGCGGCGGGCAAGCTCGTCGACGCTCAACAGGCCTTTGCGCGCCACGATTTTCTCCAGCGCCTTCAGCCAATGCAGGTAGTAAGTGTCGCCCAAATCCGGATCGCCCGCGATCTGCGCCGCCGCGAATTCCTCGGACAGGCACTCGGCCCATTCCGGCCAGGTGAAATGACCACCCTCGTAAAGCCGCAAGGTCAGGGCGAAGGCCTGCGCCTCCCACGGTTCTCGGAACACCGGGCCGTCCTCGTCGCGGGGTAGCGAAGGCAGTTCCTGGGGCGTCGGTACGTTCGCGGTCATGCGGGGTCCAGATAATCGTCCCACAGATCGAGATACAACTTGTCCTGTGCGGGAGCACCCGGGCCCCAGAGTTCCTGCGCGTCGAACCGTACGCTATAAATATGCTGCGGTTTTTTTCCCTCGAACAGCGCGTTGGTGTCGGGGAAAATGAATACACCGTGGTCCCGGTCGATCACGCCGTGGCGGCTTCGCACGTAGCGGGGCACGCGGGTATGTCCCTTGGGATGGATATTGCGGACCAGGACCGCATCGCCCGCTTTGAATTTCGCAGCGACGTCTTCGTCGACGCGGGCGGAGCGGCTCCGGCGTTGCCGCTCGATAATCTGCTCCATCGTCAGCGGTTGCGACTGCGGGCCCTCGGGCGGCGTCGCGCCTTCCAGTTCACCGCGCGTGATCAAACCGTGATCGACCAGTAGATTTTCCGTCCGGTAAAGCCAGCGCTGATAGTAGCTCGATTGGAGGTAAAGCGCGGGGTCGAGCCGTTCGATGCCGAACCGTCCCGCATCGATGTTCCATTTCCCCCAGGCGCCGATCGCACTGTTCATCGCATAGACCCGGCCTTCCCATGCGGCGTGGAATACTGGTTCGTCCCGCTCGATGGGAATGGGACCGAAGCCGTCCATCCCGCCCATATAGTGAATTCCGTCCATCAGGCGATTCCCGACGGCAGGGCGATCTTCTCGGTGCCGATCATGGAATTCCGGGTGACGATTTCGACCAGCTCGTCCTCGGACATATCTTCTGTCCCGGCCGGACGTTCCGGCAGCACCAGATAGCGCAGTTCGGCCGTGCTGTCCCAGACCCGGACTTCAACGTCTTCTCCGAGCGCCAGCCCGAATTCCTCGAGAACGTCGCGCGGTTCCTTCACCAGGCGGGCGCGGTAGGGAAAGGACTTGTACCAAGCTGGCGGCAGGCCCAATACGGACCACGGGTAGCACGAACACAGCGTGCAAACCGTGACATTGTGCACCGTCGGCGTGTTTTCCAGCACGACCATGTCCGCGCCCTGGTTGCCGACATAGCCGAGCGAAGCGATCGCCGCCGTCCCGTCCTCCAACAGCCATTTCTTGAACGCCGGATCGGTCCAAGCCTTGGCGACAACCCTAGCGCCGTTGCGCGGGCCGACCTTGTTCTCGTAGGTATCGACGATCGCATTGAGCGCGGCAGAGTCGACGAGGCCTTTTTCGGCCAACAGCGATTCGAGCGATCGCACGCGAAGCTCGGTGTCCGTGAGGTGGGAATGGTCGTGGTTTTCGCTCATGATATCTGTCCGCTTGTTCCGTATTCCTAGGTGGATACTACGAAATCGACGGCCCGAGTGACACGCGTTTGTTAACGGTGACTGCGGCGCGAGTGCTATACAGTCGCGCCATGGACTGGACGGATCGCGGCATCGTGTTGTCGGCCCGGCGGCATGGCGAGTCGTCGGTCATACTGTCGTTGCTGACCGAAGCGCATGGCCGACATGCCGGATTGGTGCGCGGCGGGCAATCGCGGCGAAGGCGCGGCGTGCTCGAACCGGGCAATCTCGTGGCCGCGTCTTGGCGCGCGCGGCTGGAAGAACATCTCGGCAGCTATACGGTCGAGCTGGAAACGGGCCACGCGGCCCGGGTGCTCGATCGTGCGGATCGGCTGGCGGCCCTGACGTCTATTTGCGCAACGCTGGATTGCTGTCTTGCGGAACGCGAACCGCACCCGGCCCTCTTCGCCAACACGCTCCGGCTGATCGCCGCGCTCGAAAGCGAGGCATTCGCCGCGCTATATGTCGTCTGGGAGCTGGGACTGCTCGGCGAACTGGGGTTCGGACTGGATTTGTCCGCCTGCGCGGCGACGGGCGTCGTTGACGATCTCGTCTATGTTTCGCCGCGCAGCGCGCAAGCTGTTTCGCGCGCGGCGGGCGCTCCCTACCGGGACAAGTTGCTGCCTCTGCCCGAATTCCTGAAAGGCAATGGCGGTCCCGGCCCCGGTGATATTCTCGACGGCTTGCGCCTGACCGGTTATTTCCTGGATCGCCATGTCTTCCAGCCGCAAGAGCGGCGATTCCCCGATGCGCGCGAAAGATTCGTCAATTTGATGCGCCGCTCTTTAGAAAATGACCTTCCCGATACCGCGCGCTGACACTATATTTGGCTATCTAAGTCATCCAATACCCCTGATGTTGTAAGAACGGATCGATATGTCCCAACATCTCGAAGCCGGTGATATCCGGCCTACCTCTTTCGTCGATGCACTCGGCGAGCGCTATTTGTCCTATGCGCTGTCGACCATCATGTCGCGGTCTCTGCCCGATGTCCGCGATGGGTTGAAGCCCGTACATCGCCGCATGCTGCATGCGATGCGGGAATTGCGCCTCGATCCCGCGTCCGGTTTCAAGAAATGCGCGCGCATCGTCGGCGATGTGATGGGCAAGTACCATCCGCACGGCGATGCCGCGATCTATGACGCGATGGTCCGGCTGGCGCAGTCCTTCGCGGTCCGCTATCCGCTGGTCGACGGGCAGGGAAATTTTGGCAATATCGACGGCGATAATCCCGCGGCCATGCGCTATACCGAAGCGCGCCTCACCGAGGTCGCGAAAGCGCTGCTCGAAGGGATCGACGAGGATGCGGTCGATTTCCGCGAGACTTACGACGGCGAAGGCGACGAGCCATTTGTCCTGCCGGCGAGCTTCCCCAATTTACTGGCGAACGGTGCCGCGGGAATTGCGGTGGGCATGGCGACGAACATACCGCCGCACAACGTGGGTGAAATCTGCGCCGCGTTACTGCACCTGATCAAGCGGCCCAACGCGACCATCGGTAAACTGGTCGATCTGATCCCGGGGCCGGATTTCCCGACCGGCGGTGTCCTGGTCGAGAGCCGAGAGAACATCCTGGAAGCCTACAAGACGGGCCGCGGCGGATTTCGGCTCCGCGCGCGCTGGCACGGCGAAAAGGTCAAGGGCGGTGGGTACAAAGTCGTTGTTACCGAGATTCCCTACCAAGTGCAGAAATCGAAGCTGATTGAAAAAATCGCCGAACTGATGCACACCCGGAAACTGACGATGTTGAACGACATCCAGGACGAGTCGACAGATGAAGTGCGTCTTGTTCTGGAGCCTAAGAGCCGCAACGTCGACTCGTTCGTGTTGATGGAATCGCTGTTTCGCCAGACCGATCTGGAGACGCGTTTTTCCCTGAACATGAACGTGCTCGACGCCGATCAGTCGCCGCGTGTGATGAACCTCAAAGAGGTGTTGCACGCGTTTCTCGATCATCGGCACGACGTGCTGATCCGGCGGTCGAAATTCCGGCTCGCCCGTATCGAGCATCGCTTGGAAATTCTCGATGGTTTTCTCGTCGCGTACCTCAATCTCGACGAAGTCATCCGTATCGTGCGCGAGGAAGACGACGCCAAGGGCGCTTTGATGGTCCGGTTCAAGTTGACGGAGCTGCAGGCGGATTCGGTGCTTAATATGCGACTGCGCAGTCTGCGCAAGCTCGAGGAAATGGAGATCCGCACCGAGCACAAGGAACTGACCGATGAGAAGGCGGGTCTGAAGAATCTCCTCGGCAGCGAAAAACTGCGCTGGTCGACCGTCGGCGACCAAATATCGGAAATTCGCAAGAAGTTCGGAGAGAAAACCGCGCTCGGCGCACGGCGTACTGAAATCAGCGAGCCGCCCTCCGACGTCGTTATTCCCTTGGAAGCGATCGTCGAGCGCGAGCCGGTTACGGTCATCTGTTCGAAGAAAGGTTGGATCCGTGCCGCCAGGGGACATATGCAAGATCTGGCCGAGGTGCGGTACAAGGAAGGCGACGCCGAGCGTTTCGCCTTTCACGCGGAAACCACCGATAAGCTGTTGGTGTTCGGCACGAACGGCCGTTTCTACGCAATCGGCGTTGACAAGTTGCCAGGTGGGCGCGGCTTCGGCGATCCGCTACGCTTGATGTTCGACATGCCGAGCGACCATGACATCACCGACCTGCATATATTCAAGCCGGACCGTAAGCTTCTGGTCGCATCGAGCGACGGTCGCGGATTTGTCGTCACCGAGAAGGACGTATTCGCACAAACCCGTGCCGGGAAACAGGTCCTCAACGTATCGGGAGGGGTCGAGGCGAAAGTCTGCGTGACCGCCGAAGGCGACTCGGTCGCCGTGATCGGCGAAAACCGGAAGCTGCTGATCTTCGATGCCAAAGAACTGCCGGAAATGACGCGGGGCCGCGGCGTTATCCTGCAACGCTACCGCGACGGTGGCTTGTCCGACGCCGTGGTGTTCAATCGTGATGACGGGCTACGCTGGCGTTCCGGCGAGCGTACGCGAACGGAGATGGCGTTACGGGACTGGCTCGGCAAGCGCGCACAATCCGGCCGGCTTCCGCCGAAAGGCTTTCCGCGCAACAACCGGTTTGGTTAGACCGGATCAGAATTGATGCAGGGCATAAAACCTGATTTGCGCTAATCGGTCTCGCAGCCCTCAGGCATGGCGGATATTTCGGGCAGCCGGCACCAGCCTTGCTGGCCGAAGCCTTCGATGGGTCGAAAGCGGATTTTGTAGTGCATCTTCGGGCTGTCGGCGACCCAGAAGCCGAGATAGACGTAGGGTAGGTCTTGGGCCCGTGCCCGCTCGATGAGCGAGAGGACAACGAAGCTGCCCAGGCTGCGGATGGCCAATGTCGGGTCGAAGAAGCTGTAGACCGCCGAATAGCCGTCACCGACGCGGTCGGTAAGGCAGGCCGCGACCAACACATCCTCCGGGTCCCTGAACTCCAAAATGCTCGTTTCGACCGGGCTGGACACGACCATTTCGAAATAATCGTTGCGGTCCATGCGCGCCATGTCCCCGCCGTCGTGGCGCGATTGCATATAGCGCGAGAACAATGCGAACTGCTCGTTGCTGACAAAGGTGCCCTTGTCTTCCACGGTGAGGTCGGCATTTTTGTTTAGAATGCGCCGCAAGTTACGGCTCAAGCGGAATTCGAATGCAACGACGCGCACCGGCACGCAGGCCGCACAGCCGCGGCACGCGGGTCTATAGGCGATGTGGTGGCTACGCCGGAAGCCGCCTTGCGAGAGAATCTCGTAGCGCGACTGCGCGCCCAAGCCCGACAAATCGGTAAAGAGCTGCTGTTCCACCTTGCCGCTGAGATAGGGGCACGGCATGGGCCCCGAGCGGAAAAACGTGAAGAGGCTCGGTTTGCGCTGACTGGTCATCAGCAAAAATGTTACGCGGCGGAACGGCTGCGGTCAAAGGTCGGGATCGGTAAGGACCACGAACGTGCCGGAGAGAATGTCATGGACGCAGCGCCGGCGGTCGTTGAACAGGGCGACGAGCAGAATCAACAAGGTCGTAAAGGCGATGCTGACATAAAAAAGCGCTGACATGGCAAAGGCTTGCAGTAACGCTGGCCGCTCGCCATTCAAAGTACGAACCTTGCCTATCCGGTTAACGCCCATGACCGCTACATGTAGGGTGCCGCCACTCTCCCGAGTAAAGCTCGGCATAGGTTGGAGCAGAGGTGTCGCCCGCGATGCCGAGCAATGAGCGGAAGGCGTTGAACGGGTAG
>JAKZTB010000237.1:0-3868 GCA_047517345.1 Alphaproteobacteria bacterium | reverse complement strand
GTTCTACCCGTTCAACGCCTTCCGCTCATTGCTCGGCATCGCGGGCGACACCTCTGCTCCAACCTATGCCGAGCTTTACTCGGGAGAGTGGCGGCACCCTACATGTAGCGGTCATGGGCGTTAACCGGATAGGCAAGGTAAAGACAAGGCTGAGGAAGTGGTGATGTCCTACAACTTCTACTACTGGCCCGGCATTCAAGGGCGCGGCGAGTTCGTGCGGCTGGCGCTGGAACAGGCCGGTGCGGAATATGTCGACGTTGCGCGGGACGAGGGCGGCATGGCGGCGATGCAGGCGTTCGTCGCGGGCGAGGAGGGCGGTGCGCTGCCATTCGCGCCGCCGTTTCTCAGGGCGGGCGATCTGGTGATCGCGCAGGTGGCGAACATCCTGCACTATCTCGGCGGGCGGCATGACATCGCACCGCAAGACGAGTCGGGCCGATTGTGGGCGCATCAGCTTCAACTGACCGTCACCGATTTCGTTCAGGAAATCCACGATACGCACCATCCCGTTGTCAGCGCGCTTTACTACGAGGATCAGAAAGCCGAAGCGAAACGATACACGGAAAGTTTCCTGGACATGCGGGCGCCGAAATAACTCGGTTACTTCGAGCGCGTAATTGCGCGCAATGCGGTTGGATCGGGCGTGCTGATCGGCGACGGGCCGACCTATCCGGACCTGTCGGTTTTTCAATGCGTCGCCGGGTTGCGCTACGCCTTCCCCAAGGCGATGGCGCGGATCGAGCCGGATTACCCGAAAGTGTCCGCCGTGCACGATACGGTCGCCGCGCTGCCCAACGTCGCCGCCTATCTGGCGTCGGAACGGCGAATCCCCTTCAACGAATCCGGCGTATTTCGCCACTATCCCGAGCTCGACGGCTGAGGCATTGCGCGCGACCGGCGCGGTAGCGCATCTTGTCCGCGCCCTGCGTCCGTAGGGCCTTAAGCATACAGCTACGTAAGGACCCGCCATGTTCAACATCTCGCCGGACGTTCTGCGCCGGCAGCTCACCGAGGTCTATCGCGCCTGGGGCATGACGGACGCGCACATCGAAGTCATTGTGGAGAACATGGTCGAGTCCGACCTGCGCGGCATCGACTCGCATGGCGTCGGCATGCTGCCGCGCTATGACGGCCAACGCAAAGATGGCGCGTTGAACATGACACCGGACGTTAAAGTGGTACGCGATTTCGGCGCCGTCGCACTGATTGATGCGGACCATGGGCTGGGGCACGTCTCGGCGACACGCGCGATGCAGCTCGCCTGCGACAAGGCCGAGCGGTTCGGTGTCGGCGCGGTGACGGCGCGTGGCTCGAACCATTTCGGCGCGGCCGGCGTGTATTCCACCATGGCGGTCGACCGCGGCCTGATCGGGTTGTGCACGACCGGGACGACGCAACGTTCGGTGCTGCCGACCTTCGCCAGGGAACCGCGCTACAGCACCAATCCGATCGCCTTCGCGGCCCCGGCGAAGCGGAACGATCCGTTCTCGCTCGACATGGCGACAAGTACGGTCGCGGTCGGCAAACTGAACATCGCACGCCGTGCTGGCAAGGAACTGCCGCTCGGCTGGGCGCATGATTCCGATGGCCTGCCGGCGACGGACCCGAGCGTCGCGCTCAGCGCCGTACCGAAACGACTGTCGCCGCTTGGCGGCTCGCGCGAACTGGGGTCGCATAAGGGTTATGGCCTCGCCATGATGGTCGACATCCTGTCGAGCGTCCTGTCGGGCTCTTTCATCGGCGGCCACAATTTGAAATCCGGCGAGCGCGAACAGCACATTAATGTCGGTCATTTCTGCCTGGCTCTCGAAACGGCCGCGTTCCGCGAGGCGGGCGATTTCGAGGACGAACTGGACGATTTGATCGATATGCTGCATGCCACGGACCCGGTCGATCCGGCGCAGCCGGTTCTCGTCGCCGGCGATCCGGAGCACCGCGAAAGAGTGAACCGGCTGGAGAACGGCATTCCGATGACGGAAACGCTGTTCAACGAGGTGCGCGAGGTGGCGGAAGCCTGCGGCGCACCGTTCATCCTGGGTAACGATACCGCTTGATTTCGAAAAACCGTTGCGTATACAGCAGCGGCGCAGACATTCGATCTACCGATTTGGACGCTTCGCGAGCAGGAAAATGACGGCTCACTAAAAGCGCTCGTTGTTATATGTGGGGGATGCCAAAATGGATCAGGATATAAACGCCGTCGCGGATCAGGTTATGGCGTACGGCTTGCCGGTCATCGGCGCCATCGCGATCCTGATCGTCGGCTGGATTGCCGCCGGATGGGCCGCGAGTGTGACCGGCAAAGCGCTGCGCAAGGTCGAGCGGATGGAACGAGACCCTGGTGCGGTTCTTCGTCAGCGCGGTTCGTTACCTGGTCCTCGTCGTCACGGTGCTGGCCGTTCTGTCGCAGTTCGGCGTACAGATGGCGAGTCTATTGGTTGTGCTCAGTACCGCCGGCCTGGCGATCGGTCTCGCCTTGCAGGGCACGCTCAGCAATGTCGCGGCAGGCGTCATGCTGCTCGTGTTCCGGCCCTTCAAGTTCGGCGATTTCGTCGAGGTCGCCGGCCATGCCGGAACCGTCCAATCGATCACCCTGTTCGTGACGGAAATATCGACATCGGACAATGTCGAGATCGTCGTGCCGAACGCGCAAGTGTGGGGGACTTCGGTCGTGAATTTCAGCCACCACGCGACGCGCCGGGTCGAAATACTCGTCGGGATCGGCTACGAGGACGACATCGACAAGGCGATGGCGACAATCACTGGCGTCATCGAAGGCGACGGCCGGTCGCATTTCGATCCCGCGCCTTTGGTTGGGGTAACCGACCTCGGTGACAATTCGGTCAACTTAACGGTCCGGATCTGGTGCAACGCGGCGGATTACTGGGACATGAAGCTCGATCTGACCAAGGCGATCAAGGAAGCGCTGGACGCGGCGGGTGTGAACATCCCCTACCCGCAACGCACGGTGCATCTGGTCAAAGAATAAGCCGGGCCGTATCGAAGGTCATGCCGGCGGTAGCGTTTCCGCGAATTCCGGCAGCGCGTTGGCGCGTTCCGACAACGCCGCCAACTTGGGGCAGTCGAGCGGCGGTGCGTCCGCCGGCCTGTTGCGCAGGGCGAAGTCCCAGAATGCGACCGTGCTGACGTCGGCCTGGGTCATGCTGTTGCCGGTCAGCCAGGGCGCCGCTGCTTCGCGGTCGACGGCCGCAAACCCGTCCTTCGACTGCTCGAGCTGCTGGTCGAGCCACGGATGGTGCCATTTTTCCTCAGGCCGCTTGCCCCGTTCGTAGTAGGCGCCAATCGACTTCTCGACGGCCCCGACGGTAAGGCCGATCAGCGCCATCATGCGGGTGCGTTCCGGCCCGTCCGCCGGGGTCAGCGCCTTCTCCGGACCGACAAGCCGGTCGAGATAGTCGAGGATCGTCGCGCTATCGATCAAGGTGCCGCTATCGTCGGTGACTAGCGCGGGCACGCGTGCCAGCGGATTGACTGCTTTCAGCTGGGCGCGCTCGTCCGGTTTGGCGGTGCTGAGCGGTCGATGCTCGTGTGCGATCTCAAACAGGCGCATCGTGATGGCGACGCGCCGGACGAAAGGGGATCCAAAACCACCGAACAGGATCATGGGACGACCTCGTTTGCTGTGAGCCAGACGCTCCGCCCTGTCGGGCTGCGGGAGCATATCCAGTTTGCCCGCGAAAAATGGCGAAGCGCAACCGATAACCGGTTATACCAAACATCGGTGACTGAGACTCATTTTGGGATTCCCAAGGGAGAGATATTCTGAATCAATCATGGTGAATCGGTTTATCGGAGGTTTACCATGGGTGCGGCGATTGCTTTGCGGGAAGATTTTGAGGCTTCGGAT
>JAKZTB010000236.1:0-2774 GCA_047517345.1 Alphaproteobacteria bacterium | reverse complement strand
TATTGCGCCAGCTGGAGCCGTTCTGGTCGCTCAGATGGTCCTCATCGTCTCGGAGGATGGCGAAACCGCCTTCGTCGCGTTATGTTTCGCCGTCGAGTGAAACCCGGTCAATAGCGCCTTTTTCAACGGGCTGTTAAGGCTGATTTAACCACGCATGTGCTTGAACGGGCCCTCGATGCGTTGTTTTTGTATCTCGCACGCGAGGAAGCAGCGATCCGCGAAGACCCGGTGAAACGCTCGACGGCTTTATTGCGGAAAGTGTTTGGCGCCGGCGGGTGAGCGAGTGGATTGAATACGAACCGCTGGCCAACGACGTGGAATTGTGATCGGATGAATTAATGCTGAAACTCGTGCAAGTTTTCGCGACCGGTGTCGCAATTCTCTGGGCCGCCGGCGCTTACGCGGCCGATCGCGCGATTGAAGATTTCTTCGGCGAGTATACCGGCCGAACCATCTCCGCCAGCGCCAACGAGGTCAAAACCCGCGATATCAACGTCGAAATCAAGGAAATCCGGCGCGGATTCAACGTTGCCTGGACGACGGTCACGTTGCGCAAGGGGGCGACCGCGAAACGGAAATCCTATTCGATCGATTTCCGCAAGACCAAGCGGGACGGTATCTACCAGTCGGCAATGCGCAAGGACGTCTTCGGCAACCGCACCCCGAACGACCCGATGAAGGGCGACCCCTATGTTTGGGCCCGCATCCAGGGCGACACGCTTTCGGTCTACGCGCTGATCGTGACGGACGAAGGCAGTTACGATATGCAGGTTTACAACCGCACCCTGACGAAGAATGGCATGGCGCTGGACTTCAAACGCTTCCTCGAAGGTCAGGAAGTGAAGTCGATCAAGGGCGAGCTGCAACGCATCAAGTAGTGCCTGTTCACAGGTTGCTTCCCGGTAAGCATCGGTATTCATCGGATCGTTTGCGGCTTGGATTGCCGGATCAAGTTCGGCAATGACATTTGGGTGGGCGAGGAAGCACGTTTATGAGCGATAAAATGCAAGGTAAGCGGGCCGCGGTGACGGGCGGGGCGCAGGGGATCGGTTACGCGATCGCCGCGAAGCTGCTGTCGCAAGGCGCGCAGGTCGCGCTGTGGGACTGGGACGAGGTGTTGATGGCCGAAGCCGCCGCTGCGCTGGGCGACGGCGCGCGCGGCGTCGCCGTCGACGTGACCGATCCGGACTCGATCGCCGCTGCCGTATCGGAATCTCAGGCGGCCGCAGGCGGTATCGATATCCTGGTCAACAATGCCGGTATTGCGGGGGTGAACGCGACGGTTTGGGACTATCCGCTCGACGAATGGCGCCGGGTCATCGAGATCGACCTCAACGGCGTCTTTTATTGCTGTCGCGCCGTGGCGCCGGTGATGATGGCGCAGGATTACGGCCGCATCGTTAACATCGCCTCGATCGCGGGCAAGGAAGGCAACCCGAACGCGTCCGCGTACAGCGCGGCGAAGGCGGGCGTTATCGCCCTGACCAAGTCGCTCGGCAAGGAGTTGGCGGAGACCGGAGTCCGAGTCAACTGCGTCACGCCGGCGGCGGCACGCACGCGGATCTTCGACCAGATCACCCAGGAGCATATCGACTACATGCTTTCCAAGATCCCGATGGGCCGGTTCGTGAAAGTGGAGGAGATCGCCGGTCTCGTCGCCTGGCTGGCCTCGGAGGACTGCGCGTTCTCGACCGGCGCGGTCTTCGACATCTCCGGCGGCCGCGCGACCTACTAGTGGATACAATCTAACGCGACACGTAAGTCAATCGTACCTGGCGAGCAGGCTGCGGGCCGCCATGTCGCGTGGCGCGTAGGTGGTGATCGCCTCGTTGAGCCGTTTGACCAGGACGGGGATATCGGCGTTGCCGTCCCGGCCGACGGTTTCCTTCACCGCCGCGAGGATGTCCGCGTAGAGCGTGTGTCCGGCGCGGACGAGGGACAGCGCCTGCGCCATCTCCAGCGCCATCGCCCGAGTATCGTCATCGCCGGTCATGACGGCGTCACGTCTCGGGCGAAACGCAGCACGCGCATGCCCTTTCGTGCATGGGGGTTGGGCATGACGAGGATGCAATCGTCATGCGGCGTTTTTACTTCCTTGTCGCCGTCCGTCGCGATGACGGTGCCGGCCTTGGCGAAGGTCTCCAGCCCGGAGAAATCTTCGGCGAAACGAAATTCGTCGGTCTCGGTGGCGATACCGGCGGTCACCTGCAGGATGCGTTGCGGGGCGGGCTCCGCATCGGTGACGTGCGCGGCGAAGAATTCCGGATCGATGAGTTCGACCGCGCGCAGGAAATGGAGCGCCGTATCGAGCGCAATCACGGCCGTGTCCTCGGCCCAGTGCTGGCCGCATTCGACCAACAAGGCGGTCTTCTGATTGTTCGTGTCGTTAAACGGCGTGTACTCGATCAGCCGCTTGCCCCGGACATGGCCGGACCCGCATACGATATGGCCCGGATAACCGATCCGCCGTGCGATCGCGACCTCCTTGTCCAGCCCGTTGCACAGCATCAGCGCCGGCGACAGGGTCCCCATGGAATGGATATCGAGCAGATGGTCGACCGTGTCGTAGACCGGCCGCAGCTCGCGGGCGCGGCGCAGTTCGTTGTTGTCCTCGTCGCCGTCGAGACGCTCCTCGACCCAGACACGGTTGATGTCTTCGTCCACCAGCCGCGAATAGCGCGGCAGCTTCGGGTCGAAGCGGCTGTAGGCCATGTGGTTGACGAAGGCGAGGGTCAGCCGGCCCTGCGTCGGCTCGATGCCGCTGCGGAACAGGC
>JAKZTB010000235.1:0-15795 GCA_047517345.1 Alphaproteobacteria bacterium | reverse complement strand
GGGCATGGAAGGCCCTGATCAGCGCAACCGACACACCGGCCAACGACAACATCAGTCCACGTGCAGCAGCCATGGCAATCGCTGCCTGAACTCAACGAACCAAGCCGCAGACATCACTGCCATGCGAGACTCGCACCCTATTCAGCTGTTGGGAGACATTAGGAATTTGTGTGTTCATAAATCGGAACGAGAACCAAGTCTTTCAGAATTAGAAAGTTTTCTATCCGGAACGAAAACAATTGTTTCAACTATATTTTGAAGAATCAATTGCTCAAATATATGGCGACGCGTTTCATTGAGGAAATTAATAGCATCGTTGCTGGCGTCGCGCGGTTTTGGCATGGAGCCTTGGGTCCTCTGTATAAGCCAGAGGGTGACGGGTGACAGTGTTGCGAGCAGTGTCTAGCGTAATTCCTCAACGTGTCGTCCCGGACAAGGCGCAGAGTGCCGCCGATCCGGGACCCAGACTGCGGTAACGTTGATATCAGGGCTGGACCCCGGCTCGGAGGCCGGGGATGCGTTAGATAACCTCCTTATCGAGCAATTCCTTAATCCGCGCCGGCGACAGGCCGAGCAGTTCGCTGAAGACCCGCTCGGTGCCCTCCTTGAAGGCCGGGCCGAGGTGGGTCACGCGGCCCGGCGTCTCCGACAGTTTCGGGATGACGCCGGGAATGACGATGTCGCCCGCGACCGGATCGTTCACCGTCAGCAGGTTCTCGCGCGCGGCGAACTGTTCGTCCTCGAAGATATCCGCGATGGAGTTTATCGCGCCGCAGGGCACGCCGCCGTCGGTGCAGCGCTGGATGACCTCGATCATCGGGTAGGCGGTACTGAAGGTGCTCACGGTGGATTCGATGAAATCGCGGTCGGCGAGCCGTTGCGCGGTGGTCTGGTAGCGCTCGGGCGCGGCCAGTTCGGGCTGGCCCATGACGTGGCACAGCCGCTCGAACATTCGGTCCGAGGTGCAGGCGATCGAAATCCATTTGCCGTCGCCGGTCTGGAAATGGCCGTGCGGGCAGGCGAGGCGCGTGCCCATGCCCTCGCGCTGGCGGACCGTGCCCTCCATGGCGTAGGCCGGAACCAGCTCGTCGAGGAAGCGGAAGATCGGTTCGTAGAGGCCGATATCGATGTACTGGCCCTTGCCGGTCTGCGCGACGCTGCGCAGCGCCAGCAGGATACCGACCGCGCCGTACAGGCCCGTCGCATAATCGGCGAGCGAGGTCGATCCCGGCGTGACCGGCGGCCCGTCCGGCATGCCGGCGAGATAGGTCAGCCCGCCGAAACCCTGCGCGATGCGGGCGAAGCCGGGCCGCTCCTTGTAGGGACCAGTCTGGCCGTAACCGGAGACCCGCAGCATCACGAGTTTCGGGTTGATCGCGCGGAGCACCTCCCAGCCCAGGCCCCACTTCTCCATGATGCCCGGCCGGAAATTCTCGCAGACAACGTCGGAGACCGCGACCAAGTCCTTGAAGAGTTCGACGCCCTCCGGCGTCCGGAAATCGAGCCCGACGGACGTCTTGTTCCGCGATTCCGTCAACCAGGCCAGGGTGTCGCCATCGCGCGCGGTCTTGGTGCCGTAGCGCCGCCAATTATCGCCGCCTTGCGGGTTCTCGATCTTGATGACCTCGGCGCCGAATTCGGAAAGGACGGTCGCGGAGAAGGGCGCGGCGATGAAGGTCGCGATATCGAGAATGCGCACGCCGTCCATCGGCAGCTTGGTCGCGTGATCGTTCATATCGGGGTTCCGGTGTTGGTTCGGGTTCAGCCTCGGTAGGCCTCGATGGGACCGCTGCCGATCGTACAGCGGATCATGACGCGGCGCTCATCCAGGGGATAGTCGAGGCGCCCGGTATGCATCAGCCCGCCGCGGTTTTCCCAGATGACCGTATCGCCGACCCGCCACTCGTGCTCCCAGCAATGCCCTTCGGCGCCGGCTTCGTGCAGGCAATCGTACAGGATCTCGAGGATCTCGTCGCTCTCCGCGTCGCCGACGTCCAGGATCCTTGCGGCGATCAGCGGGTTGGCGTAGATCGCCGGTCGCTTGGAAACCGGATGCCGGCAGATCACCGGGTGGCTGACCGTGGCGCGCGCCTTGTCCTCGTCGGTCAGGTTCGACCCGAGATAGCGCGCGGTCTTGTTGCGCGGATTGTTGCCGAGCGCGAATTCCACGCGCAACCCCGCCACGCGCCGACGCATCGCCTCCGGCAACAGGCCGTAGGCGCGGTGGGCGCTGGCGAAACAGGTATTGCCGCCCCGCGAGGGCACTTCCAGCGCGTGCACCGCGGTCGCTTTCGCCGGTTCCACGTCGTAGGTCGTATCGGAATGCCAGCCCGTGCGCAGATCCTCCGTCACGCCGCGGCGGACGGTGACATCGTCGAAGTTGCCGTCGTCGTCGACATTGCGGTTGAACACGATTTCCGGAATATCCGGATGCCAATACGCCTTCTGGATATGGCGCTGCAGATGTCCGAACTGACTGGAAAATTGGGCGAACTGCTGCGGCGACAAGGGCCGGTCGCGGAACAGCAGCACTTGATGCGTGACGAAGGCGTCTTCAAGCGTCGCCAGATCGTCCGCCGCCAAAGGCTCGGCGATAATCAGGCCGCGGATTTCCGCGCCGACATCCTGGTCCGTAGGGACGATTTCTAAGCTCATCGGTTCGCCGGAGACTAATCCGCCGCGAGCGGTCCGCGCAGCACTTGTCCGGCGTAATCGCCGGTCGACTCGCCGTCCTCGAAAGCGACGGCGCCGTTGACCACCGTGGCGGCGACGCCGTCGGCTTTTTGAACGAGGCGCTTCGCGCCGCCGGGCAGGTCTTGTTCGACCGTGGGCATGCGCGGTTTGATCGTATGGGCGTCGAAGACCACCAGGTCGGCGGCGTAGCCGGTGCGGATCAGGCCGCGGTTGGGCAGCTCCCAGGCCGAGGCGTTGTCGAAGGTCAGCATGCGCACGGCTTCTTCAAGGGTAAATTCCTGCCGGTCGCGGACCCAGAAGCTCAGCATATGGGTCTGTAGGGACGAGCCCATCTCCTGGCAGACATGCGCGCCGGAATCGGAGAAGGTGGCCAAGGTGCGCGGATGTTTCAGCATGCCGCGCACGTCGTCCTTCTCGACGTTGACCAGCGGCTGCAGGAACATCTGGTCCTCGTTCTCCAGCATCAGATCGATGACCGCCTCTACCGGGCCTGTGTTGCGCTGCCGAGCGATTTCGGCAACCGACGGGTCGTTCCAGTCGACGCCCTGCATGACCAACAGATTCTCGTAATCCGGCCGCATCGGGTTGGTCGACGCGTCGCCGCCGCCCTGGAATTCCGAAGTGCGCGGCCGCATCGCGGCCTCTTGGTCGATCAGCTTGCGGCGCACGTCCGGGTCCGCCAGGCGGTGTTTCTGTTCGGCGACCGGCAGCGACCGGATCGCCTGCCAGCCCGGCAGCACATCGTAGGGCAGGTTGGATTTCAGCGAGAAGACCACGCTGATCGGCCGCGTCGAGCTTTGCCCGAACATGCGGCCGCCTTTCGCCACCGTGTCGTCGATCACGCCGGTCTGGAATTCCCACGAGGTCGGGTCTTCCGCCTGGCGCGTGGCGATCGTGCCGAACATGATCGGCCGGCCGCTTTCCAGCGCGACCCGCTGCAGCTGCTTGAAGAATCCCTTCTGCGCGGTGCCGCTTGAGACGTCGGGCCCGACCTGGAAGATGCCCGCGTTGAGGTCCGCCATCGCACCGACCAGCCGGTCGATCTCCGACCAGTCGGCGTAACGGCTGGCCACCGGCGAGCCGTCCGGCGTCGAGTGGGTCGTCGAGAGCGAGGTCGAAAAGCCCACGGCGCCCGCTTTGATCGCTTGCCGGATGGCGGCGGCCATCTTGGCGACATCGTCGTCCGTGGCTTTTTCGCCGAGGGCGCGTTCGCCCATGACATACATGCGCAGCGCCGAATGGCCGATATAGGCGCCGTAATTGATGCCCTTCGGCACGCGGTCGACGGCGTCGAGATACTCGGGGAAGGTCTCCCAGCTCCAATCGACGCCGGCCATGATGGCTTGGGTGGGGATGTCCTCGACCGCTTCCAGGCACCGCGCGAACCATTCGCGTTCTTCCGGCTTGCAGGGCGCGAGGGCGAAGCCGCAATTACCCATCATCACGCTGGTCACGCCATGCCAGCAGGAACAGCTGCCGAGCGGGTCCCAGGTGACCTGCGCATCCATATGGGTGTGGCCGTCGATGAAGCCCGGCGCGACGATCATGCCCTCGGCGTCGATCACCTTGTCCGCGGGACTGCGGATCCGGCCGATCTCGACGATCCGTCCGTCCTCGACGCCGACATCGGCCCGGTAGCGCGCCCCGCCCGACCCGTCGACGACCGTCCCGTTTTTGATGAGCAGATCCATAAGTTTCTCCCCTCGGAGCCTCCTTTACGCAACGCGTTCCGTAAGATGTTAGCCTTCCCGCTACGCCTGCGCCAAATCCCGCGAACGACTGACCTTTGTATTGTGGGAATTTGTTTTGCCTGACACAATCTTGTGTACGCCGTATCGTAACGCTTCAACGGGGAGTGAGTGTATCATGGCCGAGGACTACGAGGACCGGTTCGTATCGCTTCTTCGCAACCGGCCACAGGTAGGGGACGACGATCGGTTCTTCAAGCGCGACCGCGGGTTCGTCGTCATCGTCCCTGGCAACAAGAGCCTCGCACCGCTTGAGGCACTGTGCGTTCGTGACGGGCAATTTCAGTGCTTTACAGCGCGCTTCCGGGTGTCCGCGGGCGCCGTGTTTGGTACAGTGTTGTCGGCCCTGGCGCACGACCTCGTCAATGAAGCGGGGAGCGGTGTCACAAAAGGGGTGTATGCGCCACGGTTGGAAACGAGTTTTGGAATCGAGGTTTGGGAATTTCTTGAAAACTTGGTTCCGCCCGAACTTGCATTGATGGAAAATGGCGTTCTCGAAGTCGACTTGGTCCGGACGCTGCTGGCGCAGATCGACGAGGCTACGCGTTCTGTCCCCAACATGCGCTTCGTGCTGTTTTGCGAAATTGTAGGCAAGCACGAGAATACTGAAGAGTGGGAGCGCGCCCGTTCGGCGATATTCCCCAATCTTCCGGAACCCGTGGGCTTGGTGTTCTCTGGTGCGCCAGACGGTTTCAGGCTGATCGAGGATCGCGCGACAGCGCCGGATGCCGCGGCCGACGCGCTCGCCGAGGCTGTGCCGGGATGAGCGAGGCGGTTCAAGACATTAGCGAGTTGACCGGCGACGAGTCGAGCCGGTACCTCATTCTCGACCTTCCCGATCAGTCGCCGAAAGAAGCGGCGGAATTCGAGACCGGCGGTTTGACTGGCGACCAACCCGCCCTTGTAGACCGGCTGGGTGTTCTGCCTTTCGCCGACGCTCTAGCGAAGTTCGTGCTTCATCCCGACACGCAGCCGCTCGTGATCGGCATCCACGGCCCTTGGGGCAAGGGCAAGTCGACCTTCATGAAGTTTATTGAGTCGGCGCTGAAGAACAAACGCAGTGCAGCGGACGCGGAAATCGTCACCGTTGAGTTTAACGCGTGGCGCTATCAGGATTCTCAACAGATTTGGGCTGGCCTTGCAAGCGCGATCACCGAATGTTTAGAAGAGAATTTATCCTGTTGGGACCAGATCAGCTTGTGGGGCAGGAACGCCTGGGCGCGGCGGCGCAGCGAATTCTTGTCTTTCGGGTTAGCGTTCTTTGTCGCGTTCGTCGTCGCCATGCTTTTGTGGCTGGATACGTCAGGTGAGAAAGAATCCATCGCGGGACAATTAAGGGCTTTGTTCGAGACAGACACGTACCTGAAACTTGGACTCGGCGGCGGCGGCGCTACGCTCATACTACTGTGGCGCCTGCCGCATCTGTTGCAGCCGACCAGCCAGCTCATTCTCGAATACGGGCGCATGCCGGATTACCGCGCTCAGATGGGTTATCAGCACCGCGTCTTGGAAGATATACAGCGCGTCCATAATATTCAAAAGGACAAGCGTAAACGGGAAGTCGGACTTTCGGTTCGGGTGGTCGTCTTCATCGACGATCTCGACCGCTGTTCGGAAGATAAAATCGTCGAGATCCTGCAGGCGATCAATCTTATCCTCGGCGCCAGTGAGTTCTTCGTATTCGTCGGCGTGGCATCGGAGATGCTGCAGCGCGCCATCCGGAACCACTACAAGCGCGACGACGAGGAGCTCGCGGAAGATTTTCCACTGAAATACCTCGAAAAGATCATCCAGCTGTCGTTCCGCCTCCCCATTCTTCCGCCAGACAGGCAGACCCCGCTCATTGAGCATCTGTTCAGCGAGTCGGCGCGCAGCGCCTTTCGAGCGGTCGAGAAAGCGCGGGAACCGGAAGGCGCCAGGTCCGACGACGAGCTGCCGGACGATTCGGAAGTCTCAGGTTTCAGGGTCGATCTCGAACGCCTCGGATATATCGATCGGGAAATGGGGCCGACCGTCGCTGTCACTGTTCAGGACACCGAACACGAGCTCCGGAAGTTCGTCGAATTACACCGCTTTATCGAAGACAATCCGCGGGTCAAGAAACACGTCGTCAACATCCACCGCCTGGTCAAGATACTGCTGCAAGAACCGGGCATAACCTGGCCGGTCGAACGTCAGGAGCAGCTCGTCGTTTGGCTGATCTTCTGCCACTGCTGGCCTCGCAATGCGCAGCAGATTCTCGACCTCGCAGACGAGTTCAAAGATTCTGCGGACGTTCTGGACACCTGGCGGACGATTAGCAGAACCCGGGACGATACGCTCGACGAATTTACCTCGACCTCAAAACGTGAGCTGCCCGGCGAAGAATTCGTCGTAGGCGGATTCCTCCGTCAGGCAATGGAGCTGTCCCGCATGGCGACGACGTTCAAGGCGGAGGCAGATCCGGTCCAGTCAACATTGAAGTAGGACTCACGTATTCTTGCATTACCCGGTCTCGCGTCACAACATGGCGGCAGATTTTCAACAACAAGACCGTATGCAAGGAGGACACGGATATGGGCCCGAAGCTCGTCGACCACCTGTTGTACGAGAAGGAGGATAACGGCCTTCTCTGGATCAAATTAAACCAGCCGGACGTGATGAACGCGCTGATCGGCAATTCCGAAGAAAATAGTACGGTCGCCAAGGTCGGCGAGTACATGCGGGCCGGGGACGACGACCCGGACGTGCGGATCATCATCCTGACCGGTGTCGGGCGCGGTTTCTGCTCCGGTGCCAACCTCAAGGGTAAGGCGCCGCCCGAAGTCACCGGCGAGAACTTCATCGGCAACCGCAGCGCGCGGGACGGCGGCGATTCCGTGCGGCAGCATTTCTTCCACGGCTTCACCAAGCTGCACCGCGACATCGCCGATGTCCGCAAACCGACGATCGCCATGATCAACGGCCCGGCCGTGGGCTCCGGCATGGACATGGCGCTGCATTGCGACATCCGCATCGGCTGCGAGAAGACCCGCTTCGTCGCCTATCACAACGCGGGCCAGATCATCGAGAACGGCGGCTGCTACTATCTGCCGAAGATGGTCGGCCTCGGCCGCGCGCTCGAATTCGCCTATACCGGCTATCTCGACGCGCAGCGCGCCTACGATTGGGGCATGCTGAACCATCTCGTCGAGCTGGAGAACCTCGAGAGCTTCACCCGCGAGCTGTGCGAAAAGATGCTCGGCATCCCGCCGCTGGTGCAGTGGAACTCCAAACGTATCATGCGCGCTGCGCTCGACACCACATTGGACCACACCATGGTGCTGACCTCGAACGCGGCGCTGATCCTGAACAGCTCGGACGACGAGACGGAAGCGCGCAAGGCCTTCGTCGAGAAGCGCAAGCCGGTCTTCCACGGGCGCTAGCGGCCGATGAGCGCCGACAGCATGGCAAACTGGCGCACCGGCATCGCCGAGGTGGTCAGTACTGAGTCCGAGGAGGAAATCCTCGTCCGCGGGCGCAAGCTGAGCGAGTTGATCGGGTCAGTCAGTTTCGCCGAGATGATGTTCCTGCTGTTGACCGGACGCGAGGCGACCAAGCCGCAGGCGCGGGTACTGGATGCGCTGTTGGTGGCGTCGATCGAACACGGTATCGCGCCGCCCTCGATGATCGCGCGCTGCTACGCATCCTACGGTACTTCGATCCAGGCGGCGATGGCCGGCGGCATCATGGCGTTCGGCGACACCATGGGCGGCGCAGGAGAGCAGCTCGCAAAACTGCTGTCCGAAGCGGTATCGAGCATCGACGGCGAACCGGACGACAATGATTTGCAGCGGCTAGCCGCCGAGATCGTCGTCCGGGAGGGCCGCGTGCCGGGCTACGGCATCCCCCTGCACGGCGCCGACCCGCGCGCGCCGAAGATGCTGTCGGTCGCTCGCGAGGAAGGCTGTTTCGGGGCGTATTGCTGGCTGACGGAACTGATCGAAGCGGAAATCGAACGCAAGACCGGAAAGGCTATCCCGCTCAACCTCGACGGCGTCGGCGCCGCGGTGATCCTCGACCTCGGCTTCCCGTGGCAATTGACCCGGATGTTCCTGATCACCCCGCGCTCGGTCAGCTTCGCCGCGCACTATTACGAGGAACAGCAGCAGGGGACAAAGTGGCGGCACCTGCCGGCGGAGGATATCGCCTACGAGTAAAACCGCCCGTGTCATCCCGGTCAAGGCGCAGAGCGCCGCGGAGCCGGGAACCAGGCGGCACAGGTCTGCGTCCCGGGACTAGACCCCGGATATGCCCTGCTGCGCCGCTTTTCCGGGGTGACAGGTTGGGAAGGGCCCAAAACTATCTGTATCGACGCAGCGTGTCGTCTCGACCAGGCCGCACAGCGCCGCAGAGCCGGGACCCAAGATGCACAGGTCTGCGGTCCGGGACTAGACCCCTGATCCGCGCCGCTACGCCGCTTGTCTGGGGAGAGAGGTTGGAGAATTGAAGTAAATAGGGTCACGTTGAGCTAACCCAGATTCAGAGAGTTAGAGTTAGCTCAATATGTCCCTTTTATTCAATTGCCTTGTGGTAAGCGGGGCCAAAAATCATGTCTCGGTACCGTTCGAGTTCCTTAGGACGATCGCTATTTCGATGTGTAGGCCTTTCTCTATTCACCCAACACATCGTCACGCCGGCACCAACCCAATACTTGACGAATGACGCCTTCCCAGCCGAATTGGCGGCAATATTCCAGCGCCTCAACACACCCTAAGCATTCCAACAGGGATTTGGCCATATCGCGCTGGTAGGTGCGGTTTTGCTCGCCGTATGTGTGTAACCTTTTAGTCATCATCGGTCCTCCTGCGAGCATTTTGACCTGCGAGAATATCGGGACATGTGACGCGGCTCACACTTCACTCGAATTTGAAAGGTCGGATGAATAACGTGAGTGAACGTGAGCGAATTCGGGCAATCGATCGCCAGGACGCCGGCAGCGAAAAGGCCAAACGCAAATTCTAACCTTTGTCCGTATACGCCACGCTGATTATTTTAGACCCGACTGATTTGACCCCTGTCGCCGATCGGGCGCATGGTGATTATGGTGTTTGGCAACACCGATAGCAGGCGCATTTCAGTCTCGGCAAAATGACAGGGAGACACACAATGGCGTTCTACCTTCTTACGGCGAATTACAACTCCGATGCCATCAAAGCGATGGTCAGCGAACCACAGGATCGCGAAGCCGCTGCACGAAAAGCTATCGAAACCCTTGGGGGTACGCTGCACAGTTTTTTCTTCGCCCTCGGTGACTCGGATGTCGTGGCAATCATCGAAATTGCGGACGATACGACCATGGCGGCGGGGTCGATGCTGGTCGGCGCGTCCGGCAGCGTCACCAACCTTTCGACGACAAAACTTCTAACCATGTCGGAAGCGAAAGCGGCGATGCGTAAGGCGGGAGAAGCGGCAAGCGCTTACACCTCTCCAACCGGTTAAGCCGCACGGATCTGAATACGCAATACCAGCGCGTTTGAAACGGAGCCATGAGCGATCCGAACGCTCTCCTAGGTAGATTCATCACCCTATCGCTTGCGAATTTTGGGGACACAGTATTAAATTGGTCCATCATGGGGCGGATTCACTTCGACAAATAGTGAGATAGAATCACACGCGCGATCCCGGGCGTAATGGCATGTTTGTCGGAGTCCTGATCGACGAAAAATTGTATGGATCCGGTGTTCCATTCTTCCGCTATCGCCGAAACCTGAGTTGCGAACGCGGCGGTCTTGTTCCCGGGGAACGTAATATCGCCATGCGTATAGCTGTGGATCGCGCTTCTCGACGGCTCCGCAATGCCCATCATCATCAAAGAATAATGATCGACGATTTCAAACAACGCCGGATACCGGTACTCGAAATCCAGCGTAAAGTTGTCTGACACGGGTTGCGCTGGCGGCGGAAGAACGCCCAAAGAGGGATAGCTATGCTTGATGCGCGTGTCCAACGCCGCGACGAGGACAGTCGTCCAGCCGCCTCCGGACAGCCCCGCCATCCCGACCTTTTTGTATTCCTTTCTGGCCAGGGCCTCGTTCAGGCTGACGATGGTCGGTTCGAGGAAGAAGCGTAACGCCCATTTGTCGCCATCGTCGATCGCAACGAAGGCGTTGTGCCCATTCATAAATATCGATCCCCCTATGGAATTGAGCGCCATCACCCTCTCACGGCTTTTGTAGAGCGGCATAGGAACGAACAGCATGTCGCATCCGGCCTTGAGCAAAGGCTCGACGAGGCGCCAGCCGGCAGATTTCGCAAAATTTTCCGAGCGGACGTAATGGCCATCGTGGAAGACCATGAGGCAATCGCCGTCGCGACGCGACTGCAAGAATATGGTGGTGGCCGACAGCTTGCGGTCCATTTTTATCTCGAACGTGTAGGCTTGCTTTACCGACTTAAACGGCGGCGCCATTTCATCGACCGCGTCCGCTCTCCTTTCAAGCGGTAATCCGTCCGGCCACATGTGACGCACGATGCGGTCCCGCAACCGCGGAACGTCGCGCAAATCCTTAGCCACCATTTCCGATCGCACATCGACCGAAGCTTCCTCTGGCGTCAACAGATCGTAGAGCCGGATTTTGGCGAATCGTCTTTCAAATTCATCTTCGCTTGGAAAGGAAAAGAACGCCCGTACGACATCGCGTTGCCGCGCCCAGTCGTCAGTGGAAATACGGGTAATCGGGCCGATCCCGGCACCGAGAATGCCAATGCCGATAACAACCATACCCAGGGCATAAAGACTTGAAACGTCCGGTAGGACCGGAAACAGAAAGCCCATGGTAAAGAGGCTTAAAGCGGCAATTATCGCCGCACTTCCGAAAACAAGACAACTTACAAATAATAGATAGTTAAGCGGCGATAGAAACCAAGCCGAGCGGACTATCTCATTGTTCAGATTAATCGGTTCCGGAAAATCAAAAACGTAATCTAGTGGAATTGTCATTTATTGGTCGGTATTTCGAGTAAACGCCGATGCTGGATAGGTTTTGTATCGAAAAACCGCTTTCAGGGCTTCTCAAGTCAATTGTGTGTATGACATTGACTTTTGCCGGAAACAAACTCGTACCGTGATTACGAAATCGAAATTTCTTATTGAAATAACGGAATTTTTATCGGAGGGTACTTCAATATGGAAGGTACCGATAATATTTGGAATGTCATGAATGTTAAATTCAATATCTCCGTGATCCGGATATATGATTTTCCTTAGATCTTTATTTAAAATCACCTTCTTTATTCTGTTCACGGGTTGGCTAGTTCGATCTAAATTTTCGAGGGTCAACTGAACGCGAATATAGGGACGGACGGCGATTGTGTATACTAAAATGCTGCTTGTGTGAAGGGTTAAAAGTATCGGTAAAAAACCGGCCGCCGAAGCGATTATCAGAAACTTAAACCTGGCACGATTAAGGCGGCAATACTCGGTTTTAAGAAGCCAGACAGAAACTCCCATACCGGATAAAGTCATACGGATCAAAGCTATAAAGGCGAAAAGAGAAATTCCCGCCATTGCCACCGATGCGGCGATCGATGCGGCAATCCAATTTCGCTGTGCGTCGAAAGGAAAAGCCAGTTCGGAGAAGTTCAATTTCAAGGGTATTAGAATTTTGGGATAGTTCGTCGTGCTGACGAAGCCAGAACCTGCACCGTACGGCTTTACGTCGAATAAATGCCATTTCTCCCAATCTGAGACATCGATGATATAAATATCTCGGTTGGGGTCGAGACGGTAGTCGGATGAAGTTTTTATCCGAATATCACTCAAAACGATCGGTAATTTGGCCTTATGGGCGGGGTCTATCCGGATCATATCGATACGGCGTGGTAGGTTCTTAAAAATATGCGTTTGAAAATTATCAGTGCCTACTTTACTTTCCCCGAATAATTCTCCTTTTCTATTCAGGTATACCTCGACTTCCAATCCACTCTTCGGAACTTTCAAGGAAATGTGCAGGTCGAATTTTGGGCTTGCCGAAAAGTCTTTCAGGTGGAACGCCGAATATGCCGACAGGCAGAAAACGATCAAACTTGCCGCGACCGAAACTATTTGCCGGCCGACGGAAGCGCCCTCGAATTTTCGGAAGAGAGAAGCGATTTTAAGTTTCGGCATTACGGGTATTTTTCCATGCGCCTCGTCAAAAAATGCTCCTCGAGAGGGACGTCATCTACGCATGCCCCGGCGGCGGGACGAAACCGCCGAAGTTTTCCTCGATCAAGCGGGCGAATTCGATGCAGGTGTGATCGCCGAAGTTGGGGCCGACGATCTGAATTCCGACGGGCAGGTTGGAGCGCGTCAGCCCCGCGGGTGCGACACTGGAGGGCAGGTAGACCGTGCCGCTGATCCCGGCCCAGAAAAGCTGGTCGGTTGTGAGGACCTGTTCGTTGTTGACGGTGATCGTGCGGGTCCAGCGTTCGCCTTCATGGTCGTGTGGCTGCGCGGCCGAGGCGGCGACGGGGCAGAGCAGCAGATCGTATTCCTCGAAGAACGCGGCCCAGCTCCGGCGCAGATGGGCGCGCTCGTTGTTCAGCCTGAGCCATTCGCTGTGGCCCATCGTGTTGCCGCGCAGCATGCGGGCGTAGTAGCTGTCGTCGCCGGGGTCGAGCGCGGCAGCTTCCGCCCTCTGCGCTTCGATTTGCTCCGGGTCCATGCGGGCCGACGTCGCCGCGCGCAGCAGCAGCACGTAGAGCTCGTGCGCGCGGGTGAAATCAACATCGGGCCGCGCCGTATCGTCGACCGTCACGCCGGCCGCCGCGATCCTGTCGACCAGGGCCTGCAGCACGTCGGTCATCTCCCGGTCCACCGCCGAGCCGGGCTCCGACATCATGACGGCGACCTTGAAGTCGGCCAGGCGGGTCTTCGTCGCCGACGGCAGGTTCAGCCGCCACCCGGGGCCGTCCATTTCGTCCGGTCCGGCCATGACGTCGAGCGCGATCCTCAAATCCTGCGCGGTGCGGGCGAGGGGGCCGACGACCGAGATGTCGGCATAGGTCAACACGTTCGGCAACATGTGGCCGCGCGGCGTGATGACGCCGTAGCTCGGCTTGTGCCCGAATACGCCGCAGAAATGCGCCGGGTTGCGGATCGAGGAGCCGATATCGCTGCCTGCCTCCAGCCCCGTCATGCCCGCCGCGAGCGCCGCCGCGGCGCCGCCGGACGAGCCGCCAGGACTTAATTCAAGATTCCAGGGATTGTTCGTAACGCCATAAATGTCGTTGAAACTTTGCCAATCAGCGAGCAGCAGCGGAACGTTGGTCTTGCCGAACAGATTGACGCCGGCGTTGTTCAGCCGGTCGACCGTCATCGCGTTCTTCTCGGCGATATTGTCCTTCAGCGCGGGCACGCCCCAGGTCGTGGGCATGCCGGCAATGTTGTAGGATTCCTTGATCGTCATGGGCACGCCGTGCAGCGGGCCCTGCCACTCGCCGCGCGCCGCCAGGGTGTCGAGATCGTCGGCGCGCTGCCGTGCGCCCTCGAAATCGCTGACGACGATCGCGTTCAGCGCCGGGTTGAACCTTTCGACCCGGTCGAGATAGGCCTCCAGCACGTCCCGCGCGGTGGTTTTCTTGGTGCGGATATCGGCCGCGATCTGCGCGGCGCCGGCGAAGGGGTCGAATTCGCTCATGATGGTCTCCCGTTGGGACGCTTAGCCGAGAACATGGAGTGGATTGCCGGCTTCACCTAATACCCCGCCTCCCAATCGATCACGTTGCGCAGCTCGTCGCCGCGCAGATAGCGTTCCATGTTCTCGCACAGGACCTCGATGGCTCGGTGCCGGTTGACGTCGGTCATGCCGGAAGTATGCGGCGTGATCATCACCTTGGGGTGTTTCCAGAGCCGTTCCGGCGGCAGGCGCTCGAATTCGCCGATATAGACGTCGAGCGCCGCGCCGCGCAGATGGCCGGAATCCAAAGAGTCCGCCAGCGCCGCCTCGTCGGTGATTTCGCCGCGCGCCACGTTCACCAGAACGCCGCCCGGTTTCATCGCCGCCAAGGAGTCGGCGTTGATCAGGTTGGTCGTCTCCGCCGTCCACTGGCAGCACACGGCGACGAAATCGCTCTCGGCGAGCATTTTCATCAAGGCGTCGGGCGGGCGTATTTCGGAGAATCCCGCCGGCAGCGCCTCGCCAGGTTCCGGGGGATGGCGGCGGGTGCCGATGACGCGCATGCCCAACGCGGCGCAGAGCCGGCCGACCTCTTGGCCGATACCGCCGGCCCCGATAACGCACATGGTTTTGCCTTCGATCAGCACCGACTTGTAGGCGCTGTGGTCGAACTCGCCCTTTTCGCGATCGACGACTGTGCGCGGAAACCCTTTGGCGAAATGAAGAAGAGCGGCGATCGAATATTCGGCGATCGGCAGCGTGTTTCCGTAGCCGCGCGAGGTGGTCACGGTCACGTCGCTGCCCCACAGATCGCCCAGCATCAAATTGCTGGCCCCGGCGGGACGCTGATGGAACCATTTCAGCTTCGGCGCGCGGGCGCGCAAATCGAGCGGGAAGGGCCATCCGCCCAGCACCACTTCCGCCTCCGCCAGCAAGGCGTCGCGTTCGGCGCGCGTGCCCTCGCCGTTGGCGTCTGGCGACAGGTAGCGGTTGGACGAAAAGGGCGGCCAGCTGTCGCGGATCTCCCCGTCGAACCAGCCGGCCGCTTCGGTAAATTGGATCGAGGGACTGACCGCCTTGACCCGTTCGGTTTCCGCCGCCGACATGCGTTGGATATTGAGAACCTTGACCTCGCGCATGGATAACTACTCCGTTTTGCCGCTGGCGATGGGTGGATTGTTCGGTAAGAACGCCGCTTCGGAATAGTCTAGCGGGCGATGGGGCATTACCGAACCGGTTTACGCGCCGTCGCACCAGCGGCGCCAGACAGCGCGATAGACGGATTCTATATCGAAGGTGAAACCGGCGGCGTTGCACAGGGGGGAGGCCGCCATCGTGTCGCGCAGTTCGCGGCGCAATGTTGCAAGCCGTCCGAGAGAATTCCCCAGCATCGTCGCCGACGCCACATAGCCATCGACGGAATCGGCGATAAATTCGGCAAGGCCGACCCGGGAGAGGATACTCGCGCCGACCCGGCTTGCATGACGGTCGCCGAGGAGCGAGACGACCGGAACGCCCATCCACAACGCTTCGCATGTCGTCGTCGTGCCGTTGTAGGGAAACGGATCGAGGCCGATATCGATCCGGTCGTAGCAGGGCTAGTTTTTTGTCCGCCTGCCGAGCATCGTGAGCCGATGTCGGGGCTGGCCATTCCGTTCTCGATGTGGCAGTGTGCCGGTCATGGCGACGCTGCCGGCCCAGGATTTGTCCGTTGATTTGCGCGCGGTCACGGT
>JAKZTB010000234.1:0-21029 GCA_047517345.1 Alphaproteobacteria bacterium | reverse complement strand
GCTTCAACAGGCGGTTCTACCCGTTCAACGCCTTCCGCTCATTGCTCGGCATCGCGGGCGACACCTCTGCTCCAACCTATGCCGAGCTTTACTCGGGAGAGTGGCGGCACCCTACATGTAGCGGTCATGGGCGTTAACCGGGTAGGCAAGGAATTAAATATATTATAAGAAACATTATAGAATTTTCTAAAGAAATCGTCTGATTCACCGTATTCTTTTCTCAGTTTTTCGCGAGTGCCTTTTTCCATTGATTTTATGGAATTTTCGAAAGTGGCCATGAGCTGTTCCAGAATCCGAACCAGGGCCGTGTAAAGTTCGAAGAAGATTGTCGCCCGGAACAGGATGCTGAGTAGCCGGAGGGCCATGAAGAAGACGAGCAGCGTGATGCCGATCGTCAATATGACGGTTGGTTGTTGCAGCGAGGAGATCAGGAAGTCGGTGACCGACGCGTACTCGAAATAATTCAGATCGAAATAGCTGAAATAGACATACGAATAAAAGGACCCGTAGGTCGCGACTGCCACGTAAAGCAGGGTCAGCAGTTGCGCCGGGTGGCCGGTTGCAAAGTCGTAAAATCCCTGGCTTACGGGAAACCCGAGAATTCGGAGGCTCTGACCGCCGCGTTTGGGAGGATCGGCGCCGTAATCCTGATGGACACGACAATATTGCGAATTCTCGAGGGCCCGGTTTCGGCATTGCCGACCGTGAGAACGGGTCGTGGCTTGGCACTGTTGTGCGACAGAGTTTTGCTCGGCCATCACTCGATCCGCATTTACTCAATAAGAGAAAAAATTTTAATTCGACTATAAAAGGTAGTGCTATCAGATCATGTGCGCAAGCCAAACAGGGCAAGGGGCCGATTAGCGGGTACGCGCGGGCGAGCAAGCAATCGGCAGCAACCGAGAAAATCAGATCTACGCTCTCGTCTACAGCACTCGTTTCGCGTCGCGTCCTGAAATGCGAGCGGACGGCTTTCCTTGCAGCGACTAGGCGGACTTCTCTTCGAACTGTGCGTCGGACAGCGACGCCTGAATCAGGTCGCCGAATTCCGAGAGGTAGACCGAGCCCTTCACCGTACGCTGGACGAGGATCGAACGGCGGTCGGCATCGTCCGTTTTTCGGCGAACCAGATCGTTTGCGCCGAGACGGTCGAGAGCCCGTGTGATCGCCGGTTTGGAAAAGTCCAACGTCGCCGCCAGACCGCGCACCGTATGCGGCTGCGGCGTCAGATAAACCGTCAGCATCACCGCCAATTGCCGCGACGTCAGGTCGGGCGCGTCCCGGCGCAAACTCTCCACCAGCGCACCCCGCCACAGATCGAGAATCTGAGTCGACGACAATTCAACGTCCATGAAATCCCTCGCGAACCGTACTCGCCCGAAAATATCCTCCCCTATTAGCCGGAACAAGTTTCACTATCTTTAACAGCGCTTGCCAGTTCGCCGGTAATTTGAGAATTTGCCCGCGCGAAAGGGAAGTGGAGGACAGTGATCGATGAACTTGCACGGAATGCTCGTGCGCCGCGCGGCGGCGGATAATCCCGTCCGGGTCGGCGTTATCGGCGCGGGTAAATTCGGGTCCATGTACTTGTCGCAGGCGGCACGGACCGCCGGCATCCATGTTTTGGGAATCGCCGACCTCGCGCCGGACCGCGCGCGCGCCGCGTTGGAGCGTGTCGGTTGGCCTGCAGCGCAGTATGCCGCCGGTTCCTTCGATGCGGCCCGGCGCGACGGTACGACGTTCGTTACCGACGATGCGGAAGCGCTGATCGCTGCGGTCGAAGTCGTCGTCGATTCGACGGGCAGCCCGTCTGCCGGCGTAAACCACGCGCTGCTCGCCTGCGAGCACGGCACCCATATCGTCATGGTCAATGTCGAGGCCGACGTGCTGGCCGGACCCTTGCTGGCGGAACGGGCCGCTGCGGCGGGCATCGTCTATTCCATGGCCTATGGCGATCAGCCGGCGCTGATCTGCGAGATGGTCGATTGGGCGCGCAGCTGCGGCTTCGAGGTGATCTGCGCCGGTAAGGGTACAAAGTATCTGCCCGAATACCACGCGTCGACGCCGGACACGGTCTGGGGATATTACGGCCTGACCGCCGAACGCGCGGCGGAAGGCGGCATGAACCCGCAGATGTTCAACTCGTTCCTCGACGGCACCAAGTCGGGAATCGAAATGGCGGCGGTCGCCAACGCGACGGGTCTGGCGCCGCCGCGCGACGGCTTGGCGTTTCCGGCCTGTGGCGTGCAGGACTTGGCGCACATTTTGCGGCCGAGTGCCGACGGCGGGATGCTGGCGGAGAAGGGTACCGTCGAGGTCATTTCCAGCGAGGAACGGGACGGGCGGCATGTGATCGGCGATTTGCGCTGGGGCGTCTACGTCACATTCGAGGCGCCGAGCGCGTATGTCGAGCGCTGCTTCGCCGAATACGGGCTGATGACCGACCATACCGGGCGCTACAGCGCAATGTACAAGCCGTTTCACCTGATTGGCCTTGAACTGGGTATATCGGTCGCCAGCGCGGCGCTGCGAGGCGAGGCGACGGGCGCCGCAACCGGATGGCGCGGCGATGTCGTCGCGACCGCGAAACGGAACCTCAAGGCCGGCGAAATGCTAGACGGCGAGGGCGGCTTTACCGTTTGGGGCAAGCTGATGCGCGCCGAGGATTCGCTGGCGCTGGGCGGGTTGCCGATCGGCTTGGCGCACGGCATGAAACTGAAATCAGCCATCGCCGAAGGGCAGCCGGTCCGGTGGCGCGACGTCGAATACGACGAAAATGACGCGACGGTGAGGTTTCGAAGGGAAATGGAAACCCGCGACCGCCGCAACGCGCGCGCGGCGGAATAACGGTATGGCGCCGCCTATCGCGCTCGTAACCGCCGCCAGCCGAGGGATCGGTGCGACGACGGCGCGTATGCTGGCGGAAGCGGGCTACGACGTGGCGATTTCCTATCTGTCGAACGAGGCGGCAGCGCAAACGGTTGTGGCCGAAGTCGAGGCTGCCGGGCAGCGCGGGCTTGCGATCGCCGCGGACAATGCTTCGGAAGCCGATATCATGCGGCTTTTCGAAACCGTCGACCGGGAACTCGGCGTGTTGCGTGCGCTCGTCAACAATGCTGGCGTGACGGGCGGGTTCTCACGGGTCGACTCGGTTTCCGAAGCGACCTTGCAGTTGGTGAGCGGTGTGAATTTCATCGGCCCCATGCTGTGCTGCCGCGAAGCGGTGCGCCGCATGTCGACCGCGCATGGCGGTGCGGGCGGTGCAATCGTCAACGTTTCGTCGACCGCTGCGACGCGGGGATCGGCCGGCGAGTGGGTGCATTACGCGGCGACAAAAGGGGCGGTGAACACGATGACCATCGGATTGGCGGCCGAGGTCGCCGGGGAAGGAATTCGCGTGAATGCGGTCGCGCCGGGCTTGACCGCGACGGAACTTCACGCCGATGCGGGCGAGCCCGGCCGCATCGACCGGCTGTCGCCTGTCATTCCGCTGGGCCGGGCCGGACGGACGGAGGAAATGGCGGCCGCCATCCGCTGGCTGCTGTCCGACGAGGCGAGTTACACGACCGGGGCGATCCTGCCGGTGGGCGGGGGATTTTAGCGATGCCGGACGGACCCCTCTTCGCCTACCGGGAACTGCGCCGCAACAGCGATCTGCAGGCGGACACGATGCAGGAGTTGGCGGTCGAGAAATTCCAAAGCCTGCACAACGGATTAAAGGGTTACGATCCGACGGCGGGTATGACCGGCTGGAAAGCGCGCCTCGGACTGGCGCGCCGCATGGTCGATCCGCCGATGGGGATGTACATCTACGGCGGTGTCGGGCGCGGTAAATCGATGCTGATGGATATGTTTTTCGAAAAATCGCTGGTCGAGCACAAGCGCCGGGTCCATTTCCACGAGTTCATGATCGAGGTGCAGGAAAAACTGCATGAATGGCGGCGGCAGGATAAGGACGAGCGCAATGACGACCCGATCGTCCCCATAGCGGACGATATAGCCGCGTCCGCATGGCTGCTCTGCTTCGACGAATTCCATGTCGTCGATATCGCCGACGCGATGATCCTGAGTCGGCTTTTCGAAGCCCTCTTCGAGCGCGGCGTCGTGGTCGTGTCGACATCGAATTTTGGACCGGATGCTTTGTACAAGGACGGTCTGAACCGCGAGCTTTTCCTGCCGTTTATCGACCTGATCAAAGAGAAGCTCGATGTACTGCATCTCGCGTCGCCGACCGACTACCGGCACGAACGGCTGATGCACATGAAAGTCTATCTGTCGCCTCTCGGCGCGGAGACGACAGAGGCCCTGGAGAAGGATTTTGCCGAACTGACGGAAGGCGCCGCCGCCGTGCGAGACGAGTTGGAAGTCAAAGGCCGGACGCTTGCCGTGTCGCGGGCGGCCCGCGGCGTCGCCTGGTTCACTTTCGAGGAGTTGTGCGAACAGCCGCTTGGCGCCGGCGACTATATCGCCGTAGCCAAGCGGTATCACACCGTCGTGTTGGACGGCGTGCCGCACCTTCCGGAAGCGCGCCGTAACGAGGCGAAACGGTTCATGCTGTTGATCGATGAGCTGTATGAGCACAAATCCAATCTCGTCATGGGCGCGGACGTCCCGCCGGCGGAGCTCTATACCGAGGGCCGTCACGCCTTCGAGTTCGAGCGGACGGTCAGCAGGCTGATGGAAATGCAATCCGAAGAATACCTGGACACGCCGCACGGCGGCGAAGCGGCGGCATGACCGTCGAAACGGATCAGATCCGCGTTTTGCGGCCATCCCGCTTTCGCTGTATCGGCCAGTCTTTCGCCTGTACCGTGATGGCGGTGCTGCTAATTCATCTATGGTTCAAAGGGACCGGAAATGCGTGGATACCTGCCGCTTTTATGGTCGCCGGCGCGGTTTTCTATGCCTTTCACCTGGTACCCAATGCGTATGGGCTGTGGCTCGACGCGCAAGGCTTCAACGTATCCGAAATGTTTACCGTCAAGCGCTACGAGTGGTCGGATGTATCCGACTTCAACGTCCGCCGCGGCATCCTCGGGCATTATGTGGAGTTTTATCACACCCCGCCCGAGGCCGAACGGCCGAAGCGGGTGGTTTTGAACGAGACCTACGGCTTCAAGCCGGTCGAGATGGCGCGGATACTGAACGACCATCGCAAACAGACCCAATCCATTAAGGAAAAATCCGGCCGCAGGAATGTCTGGCGGTCCCGGAATTGTTAGCGCGTTAGCCTTGCTCCGCGCTTCGATTCGTCGTACCACAGCGACAGGTCTCAAGTGCGCGGAAAATGGGGGATTCGGGTACGGCTATTGACCTCCGGTCGGAGGTGCTGGTGGCGAAAATCCAATCACGAAAATGCCGTTGCAACGGTTTAAAGTACGGAGAGTCTCATGGCACGAAACAAGATCGCGCTGATCGGCGCGGGTAACATCGGTGGTACGCTCGCGCTGCTCGCGGGATTGAAGGAACTGGGGGACGTCGTTCTTTTCGATATCGTCGATGGCATTCCGCAAGGCAAGGCGCTCGATATCGCGCAAGCCGCGCCGATCGAAGGGTTCGACGCGAAGTCGACCGGTTCGAACCGTTACACCGCGCTTCGCGGCGCCGACGTGGTCATCGTGACGGCAGGCGTCGCCCGGAAGCCCGGTATGAGCCGCGACGATCTGATCGGCATCAACACCAGTGTCATGAACAGCGTCGGCGAAGGCATCAAGAAGAACTGCCCGAAAGCCTTCGTGATCTGCATCACCAATCCGCTCGACGTCATGGTACAGGTCCTGCGCGACGCTTGCGGATTGCCGCACAACCGGGTCGTCGGCATGGCCGGCGTTCTCGACAGCGCGCGGTTCCGCTGCTTCCTGGCAGAGGAGTTCGATGTGTCCGTGGAAGACGTCACCGCGTTCGTCCTCGGCGGGCACGGCGACACGATGGTGCCTCTGGTGCGCTATTCGACCGTCGCCGGAATTCCGGTTCCAGATTTGATCAAGATGGGCTGGACCACTAAACAGAGGATCGCCGAAATCGTGCAGCGGACCCGCGATGGCGGCGCCGAAATCGTCGGATTGTTGAAGACCGGTTCGGCATTCTATGCGCCGGCGTCGTCGGCGATTCAGATGGCCGATGCCTATCTGAAGGACAAGAAGCGGCTGCTGCCATGTGCCGCCTATGTCAATGGCGCGTACGGTTTGAAAGGTCTTTACGTCGGTGTTCCGGTGGTCATCGGCGGCAAGGGCGTCGAGCGCATCGTCGAGATTTCATTGAACAAAAGCGAAGCTGCGATGTTCAAGAAATCCGTCGCCAATGTACGCGCGCTGAACAAGGTCGTCGCCAAAATGGCGGCTGACGAGAAGAAAAAGAAGGCGCCGGCCAAGAAAAAGGCGTCGGCGAAGAAAAGGGCGTCTGCCAAGAAAAATAATCCGGGCCGTCTGGTCCCACCGTAGGGAGCGAGCAGAAACTCATGAACATCCATGAATATCAGGCCAAGAGTCTCTTGCGGAATTTCGGTGTTGCGGTGCCTCAAGGGCAGGTAGCCCACAGCGTGACCGAAGCGGCCAGCGCGGCCCAGGAACTCGGCGGGCCGGTTTGGGTCGTCAAAAGCCAGATCCATGCCGGTGGCCGCGGTGCGGGCCGGTTCAAGGAAAATCCCGACGGAAAGGGCGGTGTCCGCGTCGTCAATTCCGTCGAGGAGGTGAAGGCCAACGCCAACGAGATGCTGAGCCACGTCCTGGTCACCAAGCAGACCGGACCGGCAGGCAAGGAAGTAAAGCGGATCTATATCGAGGAATGCTGCGATATCGCCCGCGAGCTTTACCTCAGCTTGCTGCTGGATCGCGGGACCAGCCGCATCACGATCATGGCCTCGAGCGAAGGCGGCATGGATATCGAGGAAGTCGCCGAAAAAACGCCGGAAAAGATCATCCGGATCACGATTGATCCGGCGACCGGGATATCGGGGTTCCACGCCCGCAATATCGCCTTCGGTTTGGGCCTCGAAGGCAAGCAGGTCGGATCGTGCGTCCGGCTCGTCATGGCGCTTTACAAGGCCTTTGTCGAACTCGACGCCAGCTTGGTCGAAATCAATCCTCTGGTGGTGACCGGCGACGGTTCGGTGATCGCTTTGGATGCGAAAATGAACTTCGACGACAACGCACTGTTCCGGCATAAAGATATCGAGGAGTTGCGCGACGAGACGGAGGAGGACCCGGCGGAACTCGAAGCGTCGAAGCACGAGCTCAATTACATCAAGCTCGACGGTAGTATCGGCTGCATGGTCAACGGCGCCGGGCTTGCCATGGCGACCATGGACATCATCAAGCTCTATGGTTCGCAGCCTGCGAATTTCCTCGATGTCGGCGGCGGCGCGACGAAGGAACGGGTGACCACCGCGTTCAAGATCATCCTGTCCGACCCGAACGTCGAAGGCATTCTGGTCAATATCTTCGGCGGCATCATGCGCTGCGACGTGATCGCCGAAGGGGTCGTCGCGGCGGCGCGGGAAGTCGAACTTTCGGTCCCGTTGGTCGTGCGTCTCGAAGGCACGAATGTCGAGCTCGGCAAGGAGATCATTGCCACATCCGGTCTCGATATCATCACAGGGGACGATCTCGGAGACGCGGCGCAAAAGGTCGTCTCTGCGGTGAAGGGAGCAGGTTAGATGGCTGTGCTCGTCGACAAGGATACGCGCGTCATCTGCCAGGGCTTTACCGGCCAGCAGGGCACCTTCCACTCCGAGCAGGCGATCGCCTACGGCACCAACATGGTCGGCGGCGTCACACCCGGCAAAGGCGGCTCGACGCATCTCGATCTGCCGATTTACGACACGGTCGCCGAGGCGGCGGCGGCGGCGCAAATCGACGCGTCGGTCATCTACGTACCGCCGCCGTTCGCGGGCGATGCGATCCTGGAGGCGATCGACGCGGAAATTCCGCTGGTCATCTGCATCACCGAAGGCATCCCGGTGCTCGATATGGTCGCCGTAAAGCGGCGGCTGCAGGGTTCCGGCTCGCAGCTGATCGGGCCGAACTGCCCGGGCGTGATCACGCCGGAGGAATGCAAAATCGGGATCATGCCGGGCCATATTCACAAGCGCGGTAAGATCGGCATCGTCTCGCGCTCCGGAACGTTGACCTACGAGGCGGTGGCCCAAACGACGGCGACCAATCTCGGTCAGACGACTTGCATCGGCATTGGCGGCGATCCGGTCAACGGCACCAGCTTCGTCGATTGCCTGGAATTGTTCCTATCCGACCCGGAAACCGAAGGTATCGTCATGATTGGCGAAATCGGCGGCAATGCCGAAGAGGAAGGCGTTGAATTCTATCGTCAATCGAAAGTTAAGAAACCGATGGTAGGGTTCATTGCCGGTGTGACCGCGCCGCCGGGCAAGCGGATGGGGCATGCCGGCGCGATCATCTCCGGCGGTCAGGGCACCGCGGAATCGAAGATCGAGGCGATGAAAAGTGCTGGGGTTCTGGTTGCGGAAAGTCCCGCAGCCATCGGAACGGCGATGGTCGAAGCGATGGGCGGTTGACCCGCCTCCACCTCGCTGGAACCATGATCGGTGGCACCGCCTATATGGGAGGCTGAAATGGCATCGTATTTGGACAATACCTCTTTCCTGTTTGGCGCCAACGAGGCGTATATCGTCGAACTGTACGCCCATTTCCTGAAGGATCCGGGGTCCGTCGATGGCGATTGGGCGGAATTCTTCGGCGACCTTGATGACGACATGCAGGATCTGCTGCGCGACCGTGACGGCGCCAGCTGGTCGCCGCGGGAAACCTCGGTTGTCGGCGGCGGCAATGGCAATTTGACCATGTCGGATGCGACCGCGGGGGTCACGCAGGCGCCGGTGCAACAGGGCCAGTTCGTCGCGGCGCCGATGGCGGCGCCGGATCAAATCCGGCAGGCGACGACGGATTCTCTGCGCGCCCTTATGTTGATTCGGAACTTCCGCGTTCGCGGCCATCTGCACGCCAATCTCGACCCGCTTGGATTGGTCGAGAAACATTCCCACGCGGATCTCGATCCCGCGAGTTACGGGTTCACCGAGCGGGATTTGGACCGGCCGATTTTCATCAATTACGTGCTGGGCCTGGAAACGGCGTCGGTCAAGCAGATCGTCAAGATTTGCGAGGAAACCTATTGCGGCAATGTCGGCGTCGAGTTCATGCACATCCAGGTGCCGGAGGAGAAGGCCTGGATCCAGGAGCACATGGAGAGCAAGCGGAATCAGACCGGTTTCACGGATCTAGGTAAGCGCACCATTCTGCAACGCCTGACCGAGTCGGAAACTTTCGAGAAATACCTAGACCGCAAGCACAAGGGCACGAAGCGGTTCGGCCTCGACGGCGGTGAGGCGGTCGTACCGGCGATCGAACAAATCCTCAAACGCGGCGCGCAGCTCGGTTTCGAAGAAGTCATCATCGGTATGCCGCATCGCGGCCGCTTGAACATTCTCGCCAATGTCATGAACAAGCCGTATCGGGCGATCTTTTCGGAATTTGCGGGCAATGCGTCGGTGCCGGATGTCGGCTACGGATCGGGCGACGTCAAATATCACCTCGGTACATCATCCAACCGCGAATTCGAAGGCCGCACCGTTCACCTGTCATTGGTTCCCAATCCGAGCCATTTGGAAGCGGTCAACACCGTGGTGCTCGGCAAGGTGCGCGCCAAGCAGCTTCAGCGCGGCGACGTCGACCGCGAGAAGGTGGTGGCGCTGTTGCTGCACGGCGACGCGGCGTTTCCCGGCCAAGGCATCGTGCCGGAAACCTTCGACCTGTCGCAATTGCGCGGCTACCAGACCGGCGGCACGATCCATTTCATCGTCAACAATCAGATCGGCTTCACGACCAGCCCGTCGCATTCGCGCTCTTCACCCTATTGCTCCGATGTGGCGAAAATGGTGTCGGCGCCGATTTTCCATGTAAACGGAGACGACCCGGAAGCGTGCGTCCATGTCGCGCGCATGGCGACAGAGTACCGGCAGAAGTTCAAAAAGGACGTCGTGATCGATCTATGGTGCTACCGCCGCCATGGCCACAATGAAGGCGACGAGCCGGCTTTCACGCAGCCGCGGATGTACCAGAAAATCGCCAAGCATCCGACGACACGCCAAATCTACGCGCAGAAACTGGTAGCGGAAGAGGTGATCGAAGCCGGCGCTGCGGAAACGATCGTTTCGCGTTTCGAAGAACAGCTGGACCAAGAACTCGAAGGCGCGCAATCCTATAAGCCGAACAAGGCCGACTGGCTCGAAGGCAAATGGGAGGGGCTGACCGTCGCATCCGGAGAGGCGCGCCGCGGCGACACGGCGGTTGAAATGGACGTACTGCGAGAGGTCGGCACCGCATTGACCGAGCTGCCGCAGAATTTCATTGCGAACAGCAAGATCATTCGCCAGCTCGACACCAAGCGAAAGATGTTCGAATCCGGCGAAGGGCTCGATTGGGCGACCGGCGAAGCGCTGGCGATCGGGACGCTGCTGATCGAGTCGACGCAGGTCCGGTTTTCCGGCGAGGATTGCCGCCGCGGCACCTTCAGCCAGCGCCATGCGGTGCTGATCGATCAGGAGACGGAAGAAGATTACATACCGCTCAACAATATTCGTTTCGGTCAAGCGCCTTTCGAGATTATCGACAGTCCGTTGTCGGAGTTCGGCGTTCTCGGGTTCGAATATGGCTACAGTTCGGCCGAACCGCATGCGTTGGTCATCTGGGAGGCGCAGTTCGGCGATTTCGCCAATGGCGCGCAAGTGATCATCGACCAGTTTATCTCGTCCGGCGAGCACAAGTGGCTGCGGATGAATGGTCTCGTCATGCTGTTGCCGCACGGATACGAAGGCCAGGGTCCGGAGCATTCCTCGGCGCGCCTGGAGCGCTATCTTCAGCTTTGCGGCGACGACAACATGCAGGTCTGCAACCTGACGGTACCGTCGAACTATTTCCATGCGTTGCGCCGGCAGCAGCATCGGAATTTTCGCAAACCGCTGATCTTGATGACGCCGAAGTCGCTGCTGCGGCACAAGCGCTGCATCTCGCGCCTGGAAGAATTCGGTCCGGGAACGACGTTCCATCGCGTGTTGTGGGACGACGCGAAACTGACCGGCGGCTTGAAGGCGGACGAGGATATCCGCCGCGTCGTGCTCTGCACCGGCAAGGTCTATTTCGACCTGCTGGAAGAGCGCGAGAAGCGCGGCATAGACGACGTTTATCTGATGCGTCTGGAACAAATCTACCCCTTCCCGGCCAAGGCGCTGCGCGAAGAACTCGGCCGATTCCGACAGGCGGAAGTGGTGTGGTGCCAGGAAGAGCCGGAGAATATGGGCGCGTGGACCTTCGTGGACCGGCGGTTGGAAGCGCTGATGATCGAACTGGGCATGAACCCGGACCGGCCGCGCTATGTCGGCCGTCCGGATGCCGCCGCACCGGCGACGGGCATCATGCAACGTCATTTGCAGGAACAGGCGAATCTCGTGGACGACGCGTTGAACTTGCCGGCGAAGCCTAGGGCCCGCAAGACGGCGCGGCAGCGCAAACCCAAGCAAGCGAGTTGAAGGCTCGCCGATCGCAAGGTCACAGCATGACAGTCGAGATTATGGTTCCAACGCTGGGTGAATCGATCACCGAAGCCACGGTATCGCAATGGTACAAGCAGGTCGGCGACAGCGTCGACGTGGACGAACCGATCCTGGAGCTGGAAACCGACAAGGTGACGGTCGAAGTTCCGGCCCCGTCGGCGGGCGTGTTGACGGAAATACTGGTTGCGGACGGCGTCAATGTCGAAGTCGGCGCCATTCTCGGCAGTATTGCCGAAGGGGCGGCCGCCGCGCCGAAACCAGCAGCGCCGCCGGCACCGGAACCCGCGGCGGCGGCCGAACCGGCGCCAGCTGCGGCGCCACCGCCGGCACCTGCGCCCGCACCGTCGGCAGGCGATGCGCCGGCATTGTCACCGGCGGTACGCAAGCTGGTCGAAGAGAACAATTTGGATCCCAAGCGGATTACGGGCACGGGCCCGAAAGGGCGATTGGTGAAGGCCGACATATTGGCCCATCTCGAGAACCGGCCGGCGCCGGCGGCTGCGAAACCGGCGGCGCCCGCCGCGGCGCCGACCGCGGCGATTACGCCCGCGTCCGAACTGCCGGAACGGATGCCGGATCCGCGGGGCGAGGAAGTCGTCCGAATGTCGCGCCTGCGGCAACGTATCGCCCAGCGCCTCAAGCAGGCCCAGAACACGGCGGCGATGCTGTCGACCTTCAACGAGGTCGATATGGGCGCGCTGATCAGATTACGCACGGAGTACCGCGACCGTTTCGAGAAGAAACATAATGTCCGCCTCGGCTTCCTGTCGTTCTTCGTCAAGGCGGCGATTATCGCGTTGAAGGAAATTCCGTCGGTCAATGCGGAGATCCATGGCGATCAGCTGATTTATAAGAACTACTACGACATCGGCGTCGCCGTCGGGACGCCGCAGGGTTTGGTGGTCCCGGTGCTGCGCGACTCGGATACGATGAGCTTCGCGGAAATCGAAGGCACGATCGCCGATTTCGGCCGCCGCGCCCGCGACGGCAAGCTGACCATCGCGGAGATGACCGGCGGCACCTTCACGATCTCCAACGGCGGGGTTTTCGGATCGCTGCTGTCGATGCCGATCCTCAACCCGCCGCAATCCGGCATTTTGGGTATGCACAAGATCCAGAAACGGCCCATGGTCGTCGGCGACGAGATCAAAATCTGCAACATGATGTATCTGGCGCTGTCCTACGACCACCGCATCATCGACGGCCGCGAGGCCGTCACCTTCCTGGTCCGCATGAAGGACTGCCTGGAAGATCCGCAGCGCTTGCTGATCGACGTTTAACCTGCCTACAGTCGCCGTCTACCACGCGGACGCCCGCCGCCTTCGACGCGACAAATGACTTGGGCAACCGTCAATTGCCGGCGCAGCGCTTTGCCGTAATCGATGAAGTTTCCGCTGTCCGGGCCGGTGTTTAACCCGGCCGAAGGGATACCGGCGGGCTGGACGTTGGCCAAAGACAGCATTCGTTCAAGGGAAACCGGCGCCGTTGTGAAGATGCGGCCGCGGCGGACGCTGGAGGCGACGGTCACGCCGACGATCTCGCCGGCGGCGTTCAGCGCCGGGCCGCCGCTGATGCCGCCCAGCGTGTCGGTCGACGGGACGCGGCGGCGCTCCGCCCAGGCGACGACCGGCTCCGTGTGGCGGTAACGACCGGTGGTGCGCATGTTGCGCCGCCCCAATAGGGACGAGGTAACCTGCCCGGGCTTGGCTTGCGGGAATCCGAAATGAAATCCGTTCTGACGAACGCTTAAGGTATCGCTGGAGATCGACAGGGCGGGTGCGGATCGCCGGGTCCACAGCACTGCCATGTCGGCGCGGGGATGGTTAAGCACGCGCACGACTTTTTCCGCCCGGCGCGGTGCGACGATAAGCCCGACCTTGTCGCAGCCATCCACGACATGCCGTGCCGTCAGCCAAACGCCGTCCTCGCGGATCGCGAAGGCCGTCCCGGTGCTGTTGGCCTTGGCGCCGGTTTCGATGTTGAAAAGAGGATCGCGCGGCGACGCCTTCGGCAAAGCTGGCCCGGTCGCCCCGGCCTCTCGTCTGCGTGGTTCAGAAGGCTGTACGGAAACCGGCGGGCCACGGACCGAGGGACCCTCGCGCGACTCGTCGAAATAACCGCTGCCATACTGAATCGCTAAAATTAGCAGGAGGATCAGCCAACCTTTCTTGAATCCGCCCAGCATATTATCCGGATACGGCGGCGGCGGTGATCGCGGCGACGGCGAGCTTGACCGACGACAACAGGATCGCCGCGCCGATTTCGCCATTCTCGATGCGTGACGGCAAGTCCTTCAAAAGGAAATCGATGACCCGGTAGACGACCAATAGAATCAGCAGCGTAACACCGCCCCAGACGAGGATATCGACGACGCTGACGCTGACCGCCATGCTGAAGGCGAGCGGAATGGCGAGGCTGAGAATGGCGCCCGATAGCGCGATCGCCGCCGCGTTGTTGCCTTCGCGCACCAGCTTCAATTCGGGATAGGGCGTAATCCATTCATAGATGATTACGCCTGCGACCAGGATCGACAGGGTGACGGCAAAATGAAGGATCAACACGGGAAGCCCCGAACCCAAGCTTTCGATCATCGCATCCATATAAGGTCACTCCGCAGTTTGTTTATTGCCGGATCGCGCGAAGATAGGTGATCTGGCCGGTCTTACGGCGCTGTTCATCGTGGTCCGTCACCCAGTCGGCGAGCGTACACGAAGCCTCCATGTTGCGCACCCGGGCGCAGGCAGCTTCCAGTTCGGCCGGCGGGGCCAGCGACCAGACGGAGTCGCCGTCGCGCCAGGCCGCATCCAGCGGCCCCAACCGGTCGAAATAGGCATCGCCCTGCAACGTTTCGATCCAGGGAACGGCAGGGGCGTCCACCGAAAATCCGGCTGCTTCCAGCATGGCGATCTGCGCGTCGAGCGGTGCGGTGACGCGGCAGCACGCATCGATCGCTTGCGGGATCAGGCGCGCGAACCAGAACCCTTCGCGTAGCTGTTCGCGGCTGCAGACGCCGATAACCAAGGCACCGCCGGGACGCAGCACGCGCGCGAACTCCGCAAAAACTTGCCGCTGCGCTGTGAAATCACCATCGTTCGGCAGGTGATGCAGCACGAGATTGTTCAGCACACCGTCCATCGCGGCGTCGCGGACCGGCAGCGCCTGAATCGAGCCCCTCAGGAATTTGACAGAGTCTGACCGAAGTTTTTCACGGGCCGCGGTGAGCATGCCCTGGTTAAAATCCAAGGCGACAATGTTTGCTATGTCATCCTCCAGCGCGGCCGTGTACGCGCCGGTTCCGCAACCGGCGTCGAGCAGATTCATGGCCTGGAAGGCTGTCCCGCAGCGCACCAGCCCCTCGCGGACGAGCGCCAATCCTACCGGCCGCCGCGTCCGGTCGTAGGACTGTGAAACTCTGCCGTAATCTTCGTAATTGCTCATGGCGCGGAGGCGGCTTAACTCTCGGGTGCGAATTCGAGCACCACGCCGCATGCGGTTTCCGGACCGATCTGCAGTGTCTCTCCGGTATTGCGGAAGGCGACTTCGTTGGCGCGTAACAGGTTTTCGGTCTGGCCCAGATCGGCAACCGCAATACGGAATGCGGCGAAATGCGGACTGTCGGGTCCCGGTGGCGTCGTGTCGAAACGCGCGGCGAACCGGTCGGGAGATAAGACGGTGACCGCGCCGCGGGCCGTCGCCACTTGAAGGCCGCCATCGATTGCGGATATCGCGTCGTCGCCCTGCAGTGCGCCAAAAAGGCCCGACAGGAGGGCCGGATTTTCCGCGACCATGACGGCTTCTGTAACCAACGAAGCACCGTTCGGGTGGCGCTGAAATTCCGGTTTCCAGAAATATTCCGGGGCATGTTGCTGGCAGGTGAAGAAGACGGCTTCCGGCATCGACTCATCGGTAACGAACGCCAGCGAGAAGGCGACGGTCACCTCTTCGCCGTCCGGCAGGGTCGCCTTTCGCTGAAAGTGGAATGCGTCGTAGGTATGCAGACCTTTACTGGCGAACTCCGCCTGATCGCCATCGGCGTCGTGGCCCTCGAAGACCAGCATCGACATGCCTTCCCGCGCCGACAGGAACGACTTGTTGAAGGTGCCGAAGCTGAACTGGCCCGGTGCGGGCGGTGCGAATTTCGATTCGTAGATTATGGAGAGCAGTTCGAGGAAGTTGCCTTGCAGCTGGACCAGGCTGTTTCCGGTCCCGAACGGGTGGATGGCCCGCGGTGTCGTGGTGAAACCGAAGCGGGCGTACGCCTCACGCGCCTTGTCCAAATCCTCGACGCATAGGACGAGGTGATCGATGCCGCGGTTCATGTCAGTACAGGCGACCGCCGTTGGGAACCGACCCAGACGGTTGAATCATCACGACTTCTCCCTCGCCGTCCGGGAAACCGAGCACGAGAATTTCCGACATGAATTTGCCGATCTGTTTGGGCGGAAAATTGACCACGGCGGCGACCTGCCGGCCGGCCAGTTCGTCGAGCGCGTAGTGCTTGGTGATTTGCGCCGATGTCTTGCGCTCACCGATCTCGGGACCGAAATCGACCCACAGCTTGAAGGCCGGCGTGCGCGCTTCCGAATAATCCTCGGCGCGGATGATGGTGCCGACGCGAATGTCGACTTTAAGAAAATCGTCGAAACTGATTTCCGTCATGATGCTCTCAAAATTCGTTAGGGCGAGAAGTCAGGCCGGCGAAGCGTCCGGTTGCGGCTCTTCGGGATAATTTTTGCGCCGTGCGGACGGCAGCAGAGAACACACCCGCTCGGCGCGGCGCAGGTTTTTGTCCAGAGCGGCCATCGTACGCGACATGTCTTCGCTCTCGTCGTGCTCCCAGACTCGCAGCGATGCCAGCCAAACGGCGGCGAGGCCCTTGACGATCAAGCGGCCGTTCGGACCGCCGGCCTTTATCTCGGCCGCTTCCAACATCCAGCGCATGGAACCGCAGAGGCCGCCCGCCAGGCAAAGCGCGGCGATCGGGTCGCAACGCAGGCCTGCCAGGATCGAAAGCACGCCGTCGCGATTCTCCGAAAGCGCATCGAACCGGCGCATCAGCACATCGAACAACCGGTCGCGGGCGCTGTCTTCTTCATCGAACGCGAATTTCGAACCGAGGACCGTGCCGTCGATCGAAACGAAATAGGCTCTCACGATCGCTGTCTTCGAGGGGTAAAGCGTGTGCAACTCCGTGAGCGATACCTCGGAGGCATCGGCTATATCGCGCAGGCAGATCGACGACCAGCGGCCCGCAGCGGCAAGCCCGAGCGCCGATTTCACGATATGTTGCGGACGATCCGCCTTCTTAACCATTCGATAAGCGCCACCTGAAAGGTTTCGGTCTTCAGAGACAATCGATAATACGCCGTCGCCGGTTATTTTCAATCGATCGGCGGCGAAACCGTTGCTCTCGGCTTCTGACAGGTAATCATGTAGAAAAGCACCTTCAAGAACACAAGCTTACGACGTGCCCCCAGACAGTATCGAAAATCTCTTCGAGCGCTACGGCCCGACCTATAAATGGTTGGCAACGGCGACCTGTCTTGTCGGCATCATGACCATGACCCTCGGGGCGACGACGGTGAACGTCGCATTTCCCGCGATCATGGGCACTTTCGGCATCGGCCGCGACCAGGCGCAACTGATCTCGACAGGTTATTTCGCCTCGCAGACCGCGGGCATGCTGTTGAGTGCATGGCTTGTCGTGGCGATAGGCGAACGCCGCAGTTTTACCGTGGCAGTGATCGCTTTTCTCGTCGGGTCCGCCATGAGCGGCTTGGCGCAGAATACGGAAAGCCTGTTGCTGGGCCGAATACTGCAGGGCCTGTCCGCCGGGATCGTCCAGCCGCTCGGCATGGCCGTAACGTTCAAGGTCTTTCCACGCGATCAGAAGGGATTCTCGATGGGTATTTTCGCCATGGGGAACGTTTTGGCGCCGGCTTTCGGACCGACCTTGGGAGGTATCGCCGTCGACCTGTTCAGTTGGCGGTACATTTTTTTTCTGACCCTGCCGACCGCCGTCCTCGCCCTGATCGTCGGTAACATGTTCCTGCCGAACCGGGCGATGCCGAAGAAATTCCCACGCTTTGATTTTCTTGGATTCGGCATGCTGTGCGTATCGCTGGCCGGTTTGCTGCTCGGATTCAGCTACGGTCAGCGGCTCGGTTGGACGTCGACGGAAATAATACTTCTCTTTGGGGCCGGGCTCGGTGGCGGAACGGGCTTCGTGCTGCGCCAGATTTATGCCAAAAGCCCCCTGGTCAACATGCGCGTGTTCGCCAACGCACAGTTCACGGCGGCGGCCTGTATCGGATTTTTCACGGGTTGCGCGATGTTCTCGTCGTTTTTCCTGATGCCGCTGTTCACGCAGCAGATACAGCATTTTTCGGCAATCGATGCCGGTCTGCTCATGGTGCCGGCGGGACTTTCGCTGCTCATCCTGTTTCCATTGGTCGGCCGGCTGTCCGATTTCGTGCCGGCTTACATTATGATCTGCGTCGGCATGGTGATTTTCTCGATCGCGTTCTTGAATCTGTCGACGGTGGACGTGAACACACCGTTTTGGACCTTGGTCTGGTTTACGCTGCTGATCCGCGTGGGAGTTGCCTGTACCCGTTCGGTGGTGAATTCCGAGGCCTTGAAGTCGCTGCCGCCCGACCTCGTCACTCAAGGGTCGAGTTCGGTGACTTTCGTGCGTCAGCTCGGCGGGACCATCGGTGTCAACTGTCTCGTCGTCTTTCTGGAACTCCGCATCCCGTTTCACGGCGATGCGTTCGCCGCGATGCAGACCGGGGCCAGCGAGACGACGCGCGAGATGCGCGACAGTCTGATGCTGCTGCTCGGCGAGGCGGGCGTTCCGGAAACCATCCGAGACTCCGGAGCGGTTCACTATCTGGGTGAGGTGATATACGCACAGGCCAGCACGCTGGGGTTCCAGGACGCCTATTTTGTACTGGCCCTTATCGCGGCCGCGGGGCTGATCCCCGCCTGGATTCTGGCGCGGGCGAGCAAGGGCGTGCGCGTCACGGCCTAATAACTGCTATCCGCCGGCGAGCTCCCGGCTGCGTTCGGTGGCCGCGGCGATGGCGCGGGTCATCAGCGGCTGCAAGCCGTTATCCGCCATCAGGATTTTCAGCGCCTCAAGGGTCGTGCCGCCCGGGCTGGTGACGTTCTTGCGCAATTGCGAAGGCGGTTCGTCGCTCACCCGCGCCAGTTGTCCGGAGCCGGCCACGGTCGCCAAGGCGAGCTGTTCCGCCAGTTCGCGCGGCAATCCCGCCGCGATGCCGGCTTCGCCCAGACATTCGATCAGCAGGAAGACATAGGCCGGTCCGCCGCCGGATAACGCGGTAACGGCATCGATCAATCCTTCGTCCGAAACCGTGACCGCATCGCCGACCGCCTGCATCAGCTGCTGGCATAGTGCAACTTGATCGTCGGCAACGTTGGCGTTCGGGCACAATACCGAGATACCCTGGCCGATCGCCGCCGGCGTGTTGGGCATGGCGCGAATGATCGCCGCCTCGGCGCCGACCTGGTCCTCGAAATAGCCGATCGTCTTACCCGCTGCGATCGACAGAAAGACGCAGGACGGTCCGGCAAACCGCGCGTAAGACGGCGCCACCGCATCCATCTGTTGCGGTTTCACCGCGAAAACGATGACCTCCGGGTCCAAATCGTCCGGAACCTGCGCCGCATCGGCGCAGATGGTGACGTCGGCGGCATCGGCGAAGTCGGCCGCGCCGGCGGGCTCGACGACCGTGACTCCTGCCGCGGCGATCCCTGAATCGCGCCAGCCGGACAGCATCGCGCCGCCCATCTTGCCGCAGCCGACGAGCAGCAAGGGCCGTTTCATCGTTTCAGTCATGAAAGGAAGCTTTTTAGAGTCTGGCTCATAATATGTTGCTGCTTTCATTGGCGATAATCGAGTCGGATGGCAGGAGCGGCCCGCCGGACGATGCCTAGCATCGGCCAAGGGCTGCGACGCACCAGCCGGCTGAGTAGCGCCAACCCTCCGGGTGGCCTTTGTTTCTTCCCTGGAGGGCGTCAGCGCCCGCTTGCGATACCTCCAGCATCGCAGCGCGAACCCTTCCTACCCAGGGCAGAAACAAAGGCCATGAAAACAGTAACATATTATGAGCCAGACTCTTAAGCCTCGCCGATAGGGTCAAGCATCGTCGCTTCGATGGCCTTTTGCGCGTTGTATCCCGCCCAAAGCACATATTGGAAAGACGGGTAGAAGCGTTCGCACTCGCTGACGGCGATCTCCACCAGGTCTTCGAGCTGTTCCGCCGTCACATTGTTCCAGCCGCGGGTGAGCATGGTGTGGCGGAACATCGGCGTGCCGGCCTCCGAACAGAGTTCGAAATGACCGAACCACATGCGTTCGTTGATTTGCGAAAGCAATTCGGTAATTTCGCTGCGCTTCTCCAGAACGACCTTCATATCCAGCGAACAGGTGAAATACAGCGCCTTCACCTCGTTACGCCAGACGAAAAATATGCGGTAGTCGCACCATCGCCCCGACATTTCGACGAGAAGTTCGTGCTCGCTGGAACGGTCGAAAAGCCATTCGTTGGTGCGAACGATGTCTTCCATGATATCGAGGGGATTGTCCGTCGAGCCGTAATCTTCAGCGGTCATAAAGGTCATTCGGAAACCTTTTCTTCAGCCGCGGGGGAAAGCCGGGATTGGACTAGAATCGTGACCGGTCGGAAATATCATTTTTCCCGCTAAATACGACATTTTGTATAGTAGACCGGTACCTCACCACTACACCTAGAGTGCCACAGGCGAATCACCACAAGCAAGCGGTTATCCGTCGAAACGGAAAAATAATCGCGATGGTGTATTTTAAGTGTGGATAAGCGGATTCGCCGCGGTCGAAATCGAGTCTATTTCGCGCCCGCGGCCTTCTTCTTCGCGGCGGCGGTTTTACCCGTTCGCTTCGGCTTTGGCGCGGGCTTTTTAAGCGCGGCGAGCGCAGCTTCCAGTGCCGCGACTCGTATTTCGAGCGCTTCTTGTTCGAGCCGGGCCTTGGCGGCGACTTCCTTCACCGCTTCGAACTCCTCGCGGGTCACCAGGTCCATATCGGCCACGAACCGTTCGGCCCGTTGCCGAACCAACGTTTCCACTTCCTCCCGCATGCCGGATAGGGCACCGACCGCGCCGTTCGCAACACGGGCCAGATCGTCGAGAAACCGATTGTCCATTTGCATGCCGTGCCTCGTTGTCGTTCGTGTCGGAAGAACCTGGTACGTGATGGATACAATCTAACATATGGCCATATTATGACATTCCCGCAACCCGCCTTGCCGCGGTAGCGAACCGTCGCCTATATAGGGCTTAGATGCAGAAACGGAACAATCGATGATCTTGGTGACCGGCGGCGCGGGATTCATCGGCTCCAATCTTGTCGCAGCGCTGTGCGAACGGTCGGCCGGTCCGGTGT
>JAKZTB010000233.1:0-3096 GCA_047517345.1 Alphaproteobacteria bacterium | reverse complement strand
AAGGCGTCAAATCATCCCGTATCTTGAGTGCTGATCCCATGACATCCCCCACATCTGGTGGGAGACCATAGAATCACAATCCGCCATCATCCGCCATCAATGAATATCCCGAGAGTCAATTCAGGCGCTCACTGGTATTATCTGTCTGCGCGAGACCTTTATCACGCATGGCCGGTCATTGCGACGAGCGGAGCCGATTGACAGTGCAAACGAACGGTCCTATGCCGCGTGATATGCCGAAATTCGATCCAAGGACCAATCCATTCCGCAGCGATCTTGCAGCGGAATATCTACGCGAAAAGGTCTCTGCCGAACGATACGGCTCCCCAACCCAAAAAACAGTTTCAGTGGGTAGCGCGCCGTTGCGCTGCGCACCAGACGATGCGGCGGCACTCTGCACGGAGATTCTGTTCGGCGAATCCGTCGCTATATATGACGACAAGAACGGTTGGGCATGGCTGCAAGCGGAACGTGACGGCTATGTCGGCTACGCCCCGTCGTCCTCACTCGGCGATCCCTTAGAAGCGGCAACCCATACCCTAACGGCGCTGCGGAGCTACGTTTTTCCGGAACCCGATCTCAAACGGCCGCCTATCGAACTGCTCAGTATGACGGCAGAAGTTCGGATCTGCGCTCAGTCAGGTGCCTATAGCGAACTGGTCGGTGGCGGTTGGACCTATACAGGGCATATCGCGTCGGTCGGCGATTTCGAAGAAGACCATGCGGCGGTCGCCTCGCGTTTCGTCGGCACACCTTACTTGTGGGGCGGTAAAACCAGCGTGGGCCTCGACTGCTCGGGCCTTATCCAGATTGCGCTCGCGCGCTGCGGCCTGTCGGTCCCGCGGGACACCGACATGCAGGAAGGCGCTGTTGGAGAAGTCGTCGACTATCGCGGCGACGAGTCGGTCCTCACACGAGGTGATATTGTTTTCTGGCCAGGGCACGCCGGCATTTGGATCGACCCAGAGCGTTTCGTCCACGCCAACGCGACGGACATGATGGTCGCCATCGTACCTCTACGCGCCGTCGCAGCCTTTATCGAAGAAGCGACCGGTGACAAAATCCGCGCTGTACGCCGGCCTGTGTTAAACTGACCCTTATTCGACGATCTCTCGACCGTCCCATCGCCGCATGAGAATCACGGCGCAAACACCACCCGCCAGCGAGAAGATCGTCATCGCGTGAAATGCGCCGCCGCCGAAGTCCTCATAAAGGTAACCGAGAAACGGCGCCGTCACGCCCGATGCGACGCTCAGGGCGACGGAGCCGTACAGGCTCTGCGCCGTGGCTGAAAGCCGCGCCGGAATCGCGTTGGCGATGAAGGCCATCGCCGCAAGATGAGCCGCACCGAAGGTGAAAGCGTGCAACGTTTGGACGACGAGCAGGATCGGCAGCGCCGTACTGTAGGAGAATGTCGTCCAGCGCAAAACACCGGCGACAGCGGCGAGCGCGAACAGGCGGCCGGGGCCCAGGCGCGTGACGAAACGTGCGCCAACGGCGAACAACACGACCTCCGCGATGACGCCGATCGCCCAAAGCAGCCCTATCATGCCATCGCTGATACCAGCCGCGCGCCAATGCAAGGTGCCGTAGTTGTAGACGACCAGATGGCTGGTCTGCAGCAAAGCACTGCACAGCATGAACAAGGCGAACAAGGGATGCGTGAACAAGCGCCAAACACCGGACATACGGATCGGTTCTGCCTCGACGCGCGTATCCGGCAAGATGACGCAAACGGCGAACAGTGCCGCAAAGCTCGCGATTAATATCCAAAATATCGCCGATTCCGGAAAGAATTCGAGCATCTTACCGCCGGCGAAGGCGGCCAAAATGAAGCTCACCGAGCCCCACAGGCGGACGCGGCCGTAATCGATTTTTCGCGTTTGCGTGTTGACGATAGCCAGACTGTCGCCGAGCGGCATGATCGTGCCCCAGGCCATCCCGACAGCCGCCGCGACGACGGCGTACTGCCAGACAGAGTCGCAATAGATGTAGAGAAAAAATATCAATGCCGTACTGCCGGTCAACACCAGCAAGGGACCGCGGCGCGTGCCCAACCGGTCGGCCCCGTATGCGATCAGCGGGCTGGTTAAGACCCGGGCGAACCGGCCGACGGCGAATAACAGACCGATCTCGACGGGACCCATCCCGCGGCTTTCAAGCCAGAACGGCCAGAACGGCATGTAGATGCCGGCATTGATGAAAAAGAATACGTAGAACAGCGACAGCCGGACCCCGACTGAGATATCCGACTGTCCTGAACTGTGGCGCCGACTCGACATACCAGCCCAATAGGCAGGGCCGATAGGATGCGCAACCTTAATCTGCGGCGATCAACCGCGGATGTAATACAACAGGTCGAGGACCGGCGGTTCGACGCTCGTCTGGCTCAACAGATCGTGCGCCTGGCCGCGATGGTGCGCATGGTGATTGAAGAAGTGCTGCAGGATGAATGCGCGCTCCATGGTGAACGGATCGCCGCTGGTTGTCTTATAGGTGACGTCGCCGGCCATTTCCTCCGCCGACAACCCGTCCATATAGGCAACGATATCGTCATCCATCTTCTGCCGCGCCGCACGCAATGCCTGTCGTTCCGCATACATCTCGGCATTCAACGCGATCACGGGCGACGTGCCGCGTAAGCGCGACGTCCAGATCGTATCGGCGACCATCATGTGGTTGAGCACACCGTGGATCGATCCGAAAAAAGCCTGACGCGCGGCGAAATATTCCTCATCGGATAACTGATCGCAGGCATGGTAGAGGCGGTCGTTCGCCCATTTGTTATAGGTGGCGAAGCGTTTGAAATGGGCCAGCATTCTGTTGAGCTCCTTCGTTTGAAGCGGTCATGATGGCAACAATTAACCCATTTTCGATATTTTTGAAAATCGATATAAATTCCTAAACAATTGAGTATTTCTCTATTATTTAAATTTCGTTCAACTTATTAACCTGTTTCTTGCCTATCCGGTTTACACCCACACCCACTAGGGCTAGAATGGGCGCAAACCGGATATAGGGGAGCGCGCCATGGATGTTCTCGACCGCGCCGATCTCCCATTCCCGCATTCGCTACCCGAGTTCCAGCGACTTTTC
>JAKZTB010000232.1:0-6922 GCA_047517345.1 Alphaproteobacteria bacterium | reverse complement strand
CTTGCCGCGGTAGCGAACCGTCGCCTATATAGGGCTTAGATGCAGAAACGGAACAATCGATGATCTTGGTGACCGGCGGCGCGGGATTCATCGGCTCCAATCTTGTCGCAGCGCTGTGCGAACGGTCGGCCGGTCCGGTGTTCGTCTGCGATATGCTCGAGTCGCCCGATAAGACACGCAATCTCGAGAAACACCCTGTCGCCGGAATAATCGATCCGGCGCGGCTGCAGGATTGGCTGGAAGGCGAGGGCGCAAACGTCGAGACCGTCTTCCATATGGGGGCATCGTCTTCGACCGTTGTGACGGACCCGGAATTCGTCCTGACCAATAATTTCGACCTGTCGCTTATGCTGTGGCGCTGGTGCGTGCGGCAAAAGGTTCGGTTTATCTACGCTTCCTCTGCAGCGACCTACGGCGATGGAACGGCCGGTTTCGACGACGATAATGCCGTCGAATCGCTTTCACGGCTGCGTCCCCTCAATCTCTACGGTTGGTCGAAACACCTGTTCGATCTGGACGCGGTAACATTGGCCGCGGCGGGTGTCGCGCCGCCGCAATGGGCCGGGCTTAAGTTTTTCAACGTCTATGGGCCAAACGAATATCACAAGGGCGGACAGGCAAGCCTCGTCGTGCAGCTTCACCGGCAGATCGGCGGAACCGGCAAGGCCCGGCTGTTCCGTTCGCACAATCCGGACTATCCAGACGGCGGACAGGAACGCGACTTCGTCTGGGTCGGCGATTGCGTCGACATCATGTTGTGGCTTTACGACAACCAGGGCGTCAGCGGTCTGTTTAATGTCGGGAGCGGCGGCGCTCGGACGTTTTCCGATCTCGCACGGGCCTGTTTTTCGGCGCTGGGCCTGGCACCGGCGATCGAGTATTTCGATACCCCGGAGCACATTCGGCGGCACTACCAATACCATACGCAGGCGACGATGGCGCGCCTCCGGAAAGCCGGCTACGACCGGCCGCCGACGGCGCTGGAAAACGGCGTGCGCCGCTATATCCAAGACTATCTCGCGACCAACGATCCTTACCGGTAGTACATGATGGAACCCTTTGTTTTCCCGAATTTCGACCCGGTTCTGTTTCAGATCGGGCCATTTGCAATCCGCTGGTATGCGCTCGCCTATATCGTCGGGCTTGTCGGTGCCTGGCGGTACGGCATCTGGCTGGCACGCCGCGAACCGAACCTGGTTACCTCGGAGCAGATGGACGATTTTCTGGTATGGGCGACCTTGGGCGTGATCCTCGGCGGACGGCTCGGTTACGTATTCTTCTACCAACCGGGATATTTTTTGCAGAACCCGCTCGAAATTCCGCAGATGTGGAACGGCGGCATGTCATTCCATGGCGGATTGATCGGCGTCATTGCCGCGGCGATCCTGTTCGCCCGGCGCCGTGGCATCGCGTTTTTCGCCCTCGCCGACGTGATCGTGACGACGGCGCCGATCGGCCTGCTGCTCGGCCGCATCGCCAATTTCATCAACGGCGAACTGTGGGGCCGCGAAACCGACGTGCCGTGGGGCGTGATCTTTCCCCATGCCGGACCCAACCCGCGGCATCCGAGCCAGCTTTACGAGGCGTTTCTCGAAGGGTTGGTTCTGTTGATTGTTCTCTCCTGCCTGGTGCTGGTGTGGCGGTCGCGCTGGCGGGTCGGGCTGACGAGCGGTGTCTTTCTCGTGGGATACGCCTTGTCCCGCATGGCGGTCGAAACGGTCCGTCAGCCGGACGGTTATATAGGCTTGCTGGCCTTCGGTTCGACCTGGGGCCAATGGCTCTCCGTGCCGATGCTGCTGTTCGGCGCATACCTGATCGGCCGCGCATTTGTTAGGCCGTCGGTGACGGCGACGTGAACGCCCTGGCGCGTCTGCTTGCGCGCCGGGTTGCGACGACCGGTCCGATGACGGTCGCGGATTACATGGCGACCGCGTTGGGTCATCCCGAACATGGCTATTATATGACCCGCGATCCGTTGGGCCGCGGCGGCGATTTCATTACCGCCCCGGAGATAAGCCAGATCTTCGGCGAGCTGATCGGCGTCTGGTGCGTCGCGACCTGGCAACAGATGGGCACGCCAAAACGGATCAATCTGCTCGAGCTGGGCCCGGGGCGCGGCACGCTGATGGCGGATGCGCTGCGGGCTGCGTCGCAGTCACGCGGGTTTCTTCAGGCAGCCAATGTCGTATTCATTGAGACAAGCCCGGTCTTGCGCGACCTGCAGGAGCGAAGTTTAGGGGCGCGCGAGGTTGCATGGTGCGATTCGCTGGACGATGTCCCGGACGGGCCGATTCTCGCGATCGCGAACGAATTTTTCGACGCGCTACCGGCCCATCAACTCGTCCGGACGGAGGCGGGATGGTGCGAGCGGCTTGTCGGCTGCGACGAGAACGGATTGCTGTTCATGCTTTCCGCCGGTGCGACACCGACTGCCGCGTTGCTTGCGCCGAATGTCAGGGACGACGCGCCCGTTGGCGCGATTGCCGAAGTTCAGCCTATGGGTTTGGCCATCGCCGCCGCGCTCGCCGAGCGAATCGACAGGGACGGCGGCGCCGCGCTTGTCATCGATTACGGCTATGCCGAGAGCGCCGCGGGCGAAACCCTACAAGCCGTCCGCCGGCACGAACCGCACAATGTTCTGGACGCGCCGGGCGAGGCGGATATTACCGTCCATGTCGACTACTCGGCACTGGCGCGCGCCGCGGGCGATAAGACGGAAATATGGGGACCGGTCGAGCAGGGTGAGTTCCTGCGGCGGATGGGTATGGGGCTGCGCACCGAACGTCTTATCCAAAGTGCGACGCCGCAGCAGGCCGCAGAAATCGCGTCCGGCGTCGAGCGCTTGATCGCGGACGATCAAATGGGCAGGTTGTTCAAAGTGCTCTGCTTGTCACGGCGGGGCCAGCCGCCGCCACCCGGGGTCGAAGATTGACGGTCGATAGTTCAGAAAACCTACCTTTCCTGATGGCCGGTCTGCTGCCGAACGACGGTAGAATCCGGCATGCCTTCTTTACCCGTCAGGGTGGGGTTAGCGGTGGGATCTATGCCTCGCTCAACGTCGGATTGGGTTCGAAGGACAACGCGCGGGCCGTTGCCGAAAATCGCCGCCGCGTCGCCGGTTATTTCGATCTGCCGGGCGAAGCGTTGAATACGGTCTACCAGGTTCACGGGCGGAACGTGGCGCATGTCGAAGGGCCTTGGCCGGAGGGGGCGCCGCCGCAAGCGGACGCCATGGTGACCGACCAGCCCGGAGCCGTGCTGGGTATCCTGAGCGCCGACTGTACGCCGGTTTTGTTTGCCGACACCGATGCCGGCGTCGTCGGGGCCGCCCACGCCGGGTGGAAGGGCGCGTTGGGCGGCGTTTTGCCTTCGACTGTCGCGGCCATGGAATCGCGCGGTGCGAAGCGGGGGAGAATCGTTGCTTGCATCGGGCCGACGATTGCGCAGACTTCGTATGAAGTCGGTCCCGAATTTCCGGCTCCATTCATCGAGCAAGATTCCGAGAACGCAGCGTTTTTCATACCGTCGGTGCGCGGTGGACATTATATGTTCGATTTGCCGGGCTACGTGTCGAGGGTTTTGGCGTCGCTCGAAATCGGTGCCGTGGCGGATTTGGCGCGGGATACCTGCGCGGAAGCGGATATGTTCTTCAGCTACCGCCGGGCGACGAAAACCGGCGAGCCGGATTACGGACGATGCATTTCCGCGATCGCAATCATGCCGCCCTAGTGGATAGAATTATACATATGGTACCCCTACGACGGTTTCCCGAGGCCATCGGTTAGGCGCGCGATGCGGGGCGATCGCAAATGTCGCGCAACGCTGCCGGTGGGTTCGGGAAGCCGCCCTTTGGGTCCCGTATCCCGGCTTCTCGGGGTGTCGAAGACCCTTGCCGATGCGTCGACACCGCCTGCGGGCCTTCTCCTGCCGAGAAGCCGGGCTAAGGGATCGTAGGGGTACCAAATGTATAATTCTATCCACTAGGCAAGCGCGGTTCGTGACGTTCGTTCTTGCACCGCACCGATTTATGGTTAAATGAAGCGAATGCCCTACCTGATTCAGATCGTCGCGATATTCCTGCTCTGTCTGGTGGCGAGTTGTGCGATTTTCTAAACTGGCGCTTTTCCTAATTCTCGCGTTCGGCCTCGTTGTGGCGGCCTGCGGCCAGTTGCCTAGGCCGTTCAAATCGGATCCGGGCGATGGTGCGGAAAGCCCCCTGATCGCGCTTCAGGACACTGTTGGTATTGTCGTGGTTCCCGTCTTCGGGGCGCCGCCGGGTGTCGCGGGCCCGCTCGCGGATATCATGGCGGCGGAATTGCGCCGCGCCAATGTCCCGGCCACAACCGGAAGTGCGGTGAAAGACGCCCATCTTCTCGAAGGCGAGGCAAACTTCGCACCTAAAGATAGCGGTGAGGGGATTGTTACCATCGATTGGACCTTGACCGATGGGAAGGGCGCTGTTGTCGAGAAACTGACAACCCGGCGGGTTGTCGCGTCTGACGCTTGGCAGGCCGGGAGCCGCGTGGGGCTGAATGCGCTGGCAGCCGATGCGGTGCCGCGAATCGCCAAGTTACTACAGATCGAGTTACCGAGTGTGGCGGAAGCGCGGCGGCCGACGATTGGTGTCGTCGCCGTCGACGGTGCGCCGGGCGACGGCAACGAGGCGCTCAAAAATGCGTTCACGGCGGTGCTGAAAAATGCGGGTCTACCCGTCGCGCCGGACCCGAAACTGGCCGCCATTCAGGTGTTCGGCAAGGTCGATGTGACCGAACTCAAGGAAGGCCGCGACAAGCTCGTCATCGACTGGACGCTACGGAAACCGGACGGTAGCGAGATCGGATCGATGAAGCAGTCCAATACCGTCGAGAGCGGCCGGGCGACGGCGCGTTGGGGACCGCTCGCCTACGATGTCACCTTCGCCATGATCGATAGTATCGCCGACATATTGCAGACGATCGAGCGGGCCGACGATATAAGGCTCGGCCGTTGAGCCGTTCGGCGCTGTCCGGTTCTGCGGGCGTTTACAGGCTGCCGCGCCCTTGATATACAGACGCCGCCTGCCTTTGGGCAGCGCGCGTGGGTGCGGTCAATCTTCCGGCTCGGTTGGGAGCCCGGACAAATGCAGGATCCGGCATGAAAATCCTGAGCGGCAACAGCAATCGGCCGCTGGCCGAAGCAATTTCGGCTTGTCTCAATACGCCGTTGACCAAGGCGGCGATTCGGCGCTTTTCCGACCTCGAGGTGTTTGTCGAGATACTTGAGAATGTCCGCGGCGAAGACATTTTCATCATTCAATCGACGAGTTACCCGGCGAATGACAATTTGATGGAGTTGCTCGTTTCCATCGATGCGTTGCGGCGCGGGTCGGCGCAACGGATAACGGCGGTGATTCCCTATTACGGCTATGCCCGGCAGGATCGCAAGACCGGACCGCGGACGCCCATTTCGGCGAAATTGGTCGCCAATCTTATTACGAAGGCGGGTGCGGACCGCGTGTTGACGATGGATCTGCACGCCGGCCAGATCCAAGGCTTTTTCGACGTGCCGACGGACAATCTCTTCGCCGCGCCGGTCTTTTTGAAAGACATCGAGGAAAACCGCGCGGACGGCGAGGAACTGGTTATCGTGTCGCCCGATGTCGGCGGCGTTATCCGCGCGCGAGCCGTCGCCAAGCGGCTCAACGCCGAACTGGCGATCATCGACAAGCGACGCGAAAAGGCCGGCGTTTCGGAAGTCATGAATGTCATCGGCGACGTCAAGGACCGGCGCTGTATTCTGGTGGACGATATCGTCGATTCGGCAGGTACGCTTTGCAACGCGGCCGATGCGCTGATGCAGGAGGGTGCGAAGTCGGTTCAGGCCTATACGACGCACGGCGTTCTGTCTGGCGGTGCGGTTTCGCGTGTCGCGGCCTCTCCGCTGGAAAGCCTGGTGACGACGGACAGTATTCAGGCGACCGAGGCAATGCGCGTGGCGCACAATATCCGCCAGATCACGATCGCGCCGCTTCTGGCCGAAGCGATTTTGCGAATCGCGGAAAACAGGTCCGTTTCCAGCCTTTTCGACTGATTTTTGTTGACGAAAAGCGTTTTGCCGCGTAGCACGCGGACCGAATGATGCCGACCCCCCTGGAGGCGGCGTCCAAATACCAACTGGAGAGTGAAATGAGCGAATCGAATATTCTCGAGGCAGAGCCGCGAGATCGGGTCGGCAAGGGGGCCGCCCGCGCCACGCGTCGCGCCGGGCGGGTGCCTTGCGTGATCTACGGAGCAAAAACGGACCCTACCAGCATTTCCATCGATCCGTTGGTTCTGCGTAAGGACCTGGATGCGGGAACCTTCTTTTCCACCGTCTATGAAGTGAAGATCAATGGCGGCGGCAATTCCGAACGTGTCCTGCCGCGTGATGTGCAGTTGCACCCCGTCACCGATGTCCCGCAGCATGTCGATTTCCTGCGCGTGACCAGCGCCACCAAGGTGACGGTCGAGGTGCCGTGCCGCTTCCTGAACGAAGAGGAATCCGTCGGGCTGAAGCGCGGCGGCGTGTTGAACGTCGTGCGCTACGCGATCGAAGTGCTGTGCTCGGTCGACAATATTCCGCAGGATGTCGAAGTCGACCTGACCGGAATGGATATCGGCGACAGCGTCCACTTCAGCCAAGTCAGCCTGCCGGACGGCGTCGAGCCGACCATCTCGGATCGTGACTTCACGATCGCGACCATCGCCGCGCCGACTATCGTCGAGGAAGAGACCGAAGACGAGGAAGACGAAGAAGGCTTGGCTCTCGGAGAAGGCGAGGGCGAAGGCGAAGGCGAGGGCGAAGGCGAAGGCGAAAGCACCGCCGAGGAGTAATCCCGTGCTGCTGCTCGTTGGTCTGGGAAATCCCGGCCCCAAATACGAGAGGAACAGGCACAATATAGGCT
>JAKZTB010000231.1:0-19288 GCA_047517345.1 Alphaproteobacteria bacterium | reverse complement strand
TTCACCCATCGGGTGTGCCATATCCGCCGCTCCATGTATGCTACAACTTCATGATTCTTATAGCAGAATCGCCTTCTCGCCGCACTGAATATCGACGATACTTGGGAAATGCGGGCTTAGGTAAGAAAGCGATCGCGGCGTTGCGCCGGCCTATCGAAAAGGCGGGCGGATTGCCCGGCGTTGCCTATACGGGACAGGAGTTTTTCGAGCTCGAGCAGGAGCAGCTGTTCCCCCGGACCTGGATGGGGGTCGGCTTCGAGAGCGACATCCCCAAACCGGGCGACGCGATGCCGATCATGGTGGGCAAGCTGCCGATCATTCTGGTGCGCAACAAGGCGGGCGAGATCAAGGCGTTCCACAATGTCTGCCGGCACCGCGCCTCGATGGTTCTCATGCAGCCGCAGAGGGGATTGAAGTTTCTGACTTGCCCCTATCATGCCTGGGCCTACGACCTCGACGGCGCGCTGAAAGCTATGCCCTATTTCGACGGTACCAAAGACAGCCGCAATACCGATATCGACCGCTGCAAGCTCGGGCTGGCGCCGGTGCGTTGCGCCGTCTGGCATCACTGGATCTTCGTCAATCTCGACGGCAAGGCGCCGCCCATCGAGCAGCATGTGAAACCGTTCGAAGATTTGGTCAAGGGCGCCGACATCGGCGCGACCCGGATCAGCGAGCGCGTCGACTGGGAGTTCGACGCGAACTGGAAGTTCCAGAACGACAATTGGGAGACCTACCATCACGTCTGGGTGCATGGCGGAATATTCGCCAAGATGTCCGAGGATTTGGAAATGAAAACCGGCAAACCTTGGACCGAATCGCTGCAGGAAGGCAGTTTCGTCACCTTGAAGGCCCGCGAGGGCCGGCCGGCGCGTGCCAATACCGGCCGCAAAGGCGATGTCGCGGCACCCTTGCCGGTGATCCCGCAAGCACCGATCGCAGAGCGGACGTTGAGCACGAGTATTCTGTTCCCGAACGTGACGATCACGTTCATGGACAACTATATCGCCTCGGTGATCGCCGACCCGGTCGCGCCCGACCGTACCGTCGCGCGGCTCGCATTCTATTTCGTCGGCGCGGGTGCCAAGGGCAAGAAATACGCCAAGGGCCGCAAGCAGGTGCTGGACCGTTGGCTCGGCACGTTGCGCTCGTCGACCGGGCGGGACGGCATCCGCAGTCAGGACTTCGCCGTTTGGGAGGCGCAGCAGATCGCTCGCCAGTCACCGGTCGCCGACGAGGTGGTGTTCTCGCCCACGTGGGAGAGCAACGTCCACCACTTCCAGAATCAGGTTCTGGATACGATACAGGGGTAGGCCGGCCGCGGCATTCGCCGACGAATGCGGGATTGACGGGACAAGCTTCGAGGCCGAAGGCGTTCCGTTCTGTCAGGTCCTTGAAGTGAGATCGATGGTAAACGACACCGAGAAACGAATCCTCATTGCCGGCGGTGGACCGGTGGGAATGCTTTCCGCTCTGGGTCTGGCGCAACAAGGCATTCCGGTCGTCGTATTCAAAGAAAATGAGAGCCTGAGAAGCGATCCCCGCGCGGCAACGACGCATCCATCGACCCTTGAAATGCTGGACGACCTTGGAATTCTCGGAGAGGTCGAACGCCAGGGCCTGCATTGCCGGAACTTTCGGTTCTGGGACAGGATCACCGGCGACCTGGTCGCTGAATTCGATCATGACGCTTTAAAGGACGACTGCCGCTTTCCCTATGTCGTGCAATGCGAACAGTTTAAGACCGCAAGAATCGCGATGACGGAACTTCTGAAATATCCGAACACGGAAGTTCGCTTCTCTCACAAGGTCGTTGATGCGCGTCAATCGGAAGACCAGGCCATTGTTACCGTTGACACGACGGAAGGGCGGAAGGAAATCGCCGGAACCTATCTGATCGCAGCAGATGGCGGACGCAGCGCGGTAAGACGTGCCATGGGCATAAAGATGGAGGGCTTCACCTTTCCAGAACGGTTTCTGGTTCTCACGACACCGTTCGATTTTTCGGCCGTTTGCGGCGATGTCTACCGGAACTATTTCTTTGACCCGGACGAAATGTGCAACCTGTTCAAAGTCGCCGCCGACGGTCCTCCAGGGCTTTGGCGCGCCGTTTTCCCGACGGATATCGATCAAACGGATGAAGGAATTCTCGCGTCCGCGAGCGCTCAGGCGCGCATGCAAAAATTCTTCCCGAAAGAGGGAGACTATGAACTGGTTCACCGAAATCTCTATAAAATCCATCAGCGGGTTGCCGAAACTTTCCGTAAGGGCCGCGTCTTCCTGGCCGGCGACTCGGCCCACCTCAACAATCCGGTCGGCGGCATGGGGTTGAACGGAGGTATCCATGATTCGGTAAACCTGACCCGAAAACTCGGTGCCGTCTGGAAAGGTGAAAGCGACGACACCCTGCTGGATTCGAACGATCGTCAACGGCGCATCGCGACCACGGAATTCATTCAGGCGCAAACCATCAGCAACAAAAGAATGTTGGAAGAAAAGGATATGGATTTGCGCCGGAAACGAATGGATGAGTTGCGCAAAAGCGCCGGCGACCCTGTACAGGCCGTGAGTTCCTGCTGCGAACCTCGTTGATTGCCAGTGTCCGGCGCGCCCAAGAGATTATTTGACGCGATGAGAGAAGAGCCTTGGTATAGCCGGGGCTATGGGGTCCTGTGCGGACGGCCTATGATTGGTAAATCAGGTGGTTAAAGCAGGTTGATCGGGAATGAGGAGCGATCCATGAGCCAAAAGATAGCGAAGCACAAACCGTACGCGGGTAAGGATTTGGGTGAGCTGCCATTCATCTGCACGCCGACTATGGTCGACCATTATTGCGAAGGGATCGCCGTCGACCGCGCGCGCTATCGCGACACGACCGATTGGGATAAGCCCGTCGCGCCGGCGATGATCGTCGGTGAAATGGACTTCGGCTTCGACGGCGCCCGGTTCGACAACGCGTTTGGCAATCTGTGGATGCGCCAGGAGTGGGCGTTCCATCAACCGATCTTCCCGGATCGCGAATACCGCCGCGCCTCCACCGTGCTCGACGTCTATGAGTGGCGCAACCGCTCCGTGGTCAAGCAGGAGGTGAGCGTCTATGAAGGGGACACGCTGATCGTTCGAGGAATCCACCATCAGAGTTTCCTGTTGAGCCAGAGCTCGGGAAAGGTGGCGCTGCGTGACCCGAAAAAAAAGGAAGGCGTCCGCAAGTTCGAAGTGCCCGAAGGCGAGCCCGTCGCGAGCCTTGATTGCACCATCGATCTGGAGATGTGCGGCGTGTTTTTCCACGGCAACCGGAGCTACCACACCGACAAGCAGGCGTCGGAGGAGCTTGGTTTCGAGGAGGTCGTGGTCGGCGGCAAGATGACCATGGCGCTGATCGGCCAAATGCTGGAGCAGCGCTTCGGCCGCGGTTATTACGAAGGCGGCACGCTCGACGTGAAGTTCACGAATATCGTCTGGCCCGACGACCACGTTACGGCGAAAGGCGTGATCACGCACGAGGAGGATGGACGGGCTTTCACCACCGTGTGGATGGAAAAAGACGATGGCACGGTGGTCATCGTCGGTTCGGCATCAGCCGCCATTTAGACGAAGTTTACCGCTATCACGGAGCGCTCTCGGTTCGGATCGGCAATTGCGGCATTGTCTCGCTCCTTCATCGGGCTGAGCGGGCATACGGTGCAACATGAGGTTCCCAGAACGGAAACGAATTGTTTGCGCGCGTAGCCGAGCGGAATGTTTGAGTGCAATACCAGATCGGTTTTGAATTCGACGTCGCCCTCTGCGGAGACGGGTTTCGGTTTCGTATCGTGTAAGTGCGCACGCTGGTACAATACTCACCTACCCATATTTTTGGCGACGGAGGATCGAAGCCAATGTTTTCTAGGACAGTGTGTCGCGTTATTGCTGTTTCTAATCGCGCCGGCCGTTTCGGGTTGTCTGCCCGAATACGATCATCTCGATAAATCCTATGCGAGAGGCTTGCGATATTATTTTGGTCCTGACGATCATTTCGACGCGGTGAATTTAGCGGGTCCGGGAAAATCTCAAAGAGCCAGCGTTTCACGCATTGTCATCGCGTCCAAACACCTGCTTCGTCATTCGAACTACATCGTAAAATTCGACGAACATAAGGGTTCAGGTTGGCAAAAAGAGTATTTTACCGAGGAACGGTATCGGCAGTATTTGCTGGTATCGCCGGGAAAGCACGACGCGGATATCAGATATACTTTCCGGCGTTGGCACTGGGATCAGGGGAACTGGGGCTGGGATAAAAAGACGCCCTACGAAGCGGATCTGAAAATCTCTTTCGTCACCGAAGTCGGACGCGATTATCGGATTTTTGCGGAACGGCACGACAAACGCGATTTTGTTTGGGTCGAGGACGTCGCGCCGGATGAAAACGGATTACCGTCAGGGAAGTTAATTGCCGGAAAGAAGCCGTAACGCGCCGTGTGTTCATCTTCCGCGCTCTTAGTAATTCGGACGCCGACCCCATCAGCGAAATGTAGACCATGAACAAGGACGAAGACCTGATCCTGACCGAGCGCCGAGGTGCCGTCGCCGTGGTGACGATGAACCGGCCGCATGCGATGAACGCCCTGTCGCGGGCGCTGCTTGCCACGCTGGCGCATACCATCCAAGATCTGGATCTCGACCCGGCGGTGCGCGCCATCGTGCTGACCGGCGCCGGCGACCGGGCGTTTTCGGCGGGGCTCGACCTCAAAGAATTGGGTGCGGACCCCGAGGCGCTCGGCTCGGCCGGCGAGAAGCGGAGCGAAGACGACCCGTTGCGCGCCATCGAGGCATGCCGGCATCCGGTTATCGGCGCGGTCAACGGCGTTGCCGTCACCGGCGGGTTCGAGCTGGCGCTGGGCTGCGATATCCTGCTGGCGTCGCCGAACGCGCGTTTCGCCGATACCCATGTCCGGGTCGGCGTGCTGCCGGGCTGGGGCCTGTCGCAGAAACTGGCCCGCATTATCGGCCCGTCGCGCGCCAAGGAGCTGAGCTTTACCGGCCGCTTTATCGACGCCGAGCTGGCCGCCTCTTGGGGATTGGTCAGCCGGGTCGTCCCGCCTGAATCGCTCCTGGACGAGGCGGTCGCACTCGCCGCGGAGACGGCGCAGGCCGACCCGGAATTCCTGCAGAACCTGAAACGGCTGATCGACGACGGGCTCGGCGGCACCCTGGCCGAGGGCCGCACCTTGGAACGGGCGCGTTCGAAGGCGTGGAACGAAGCGCTGACGCCGGATGTCCAGGAGGCGCGCCGCGAAACCGTTATGAACCGCGGAAGGGCGGAGAAAGCGTCATGATCAAACGGCGCCTCTACGAGGAAGAGCACCATATTTTCCGCGAGACGGTGCGCCGCTGGGCCGAGGCCGAGGTGTTCCCGCATGGCGAACGTTGGCGCGAGGACGGCATGGTCAGCCGCGAGATCTGGCGCGGTGCCGGGGCGCAGGGCTTCCTCTGCATGTATGCCGACGAGAAGCATGGCGGGTTGGGGCTCGACGATTTCCGCTACGACATGATCCTGTCGGAGGAGATTGGCCCGCGCGAGCCGGGCCTTTACATCCCCCTGCACAACCGCATCGTCGGTCCCTATATCTTCCGCTCCGGCAACGACGACCAGCGCGACCGCTTCATGCCCGGTGCCGTGTCCGGCGAATGCGTGCTGGCGATCGCCATGACCGAACCCAGCGCCGGCTCGGACCTGGCGGGGATCAAGACCCGGGCCGAGGACAAGGGCGACCACTGGTTGCTGAACGGCTCGAAGACCTACATCTCGAACGGGCTGCTGGCCGGCCTGGCCGTCGTCGCCGCGCGGACCGATCCCGACCAATCGCACGCCATCGGCCTGTTCCTGGTCGAGGACGGCATGCCCGGCTTCGAGCGCGGCCGCAAGCTGAAGAAACTCGGCCTGCATTCCCAAGACACCGCCGAGCTGTTCTTCGAAGACGTAAAGGTCCCGAAGGAGAACGTGCTGGGCGATCCCCTGCAAGGCTTCAAGCTGATGATGAAGAACCTGGCGGAGGAACGGTTGATCGGGTCGGTCGGCTTCCTCGCCCACGCCGAGCGCGCCTTCGGCATCACCATGGAGTTCATCACCGAGCGCCGCGCCTTCGGCCGCGCCATTGGCACCTTCCAGAACAGCCGCTTCAAGATGGCCGAACTGCGCACCCAGCTGGACGCCGCCTGGGCGCTGATCGACCATTGCGCATTGGAGCATCTGGAAGGTACGCTGAGCGCGGAGATGGCGGCGGAAGCCAAGCTCTACGCCTCGGAGGTGGAAGGCCGGGTCGCCGACGAGTGCCTGCAGCTGCATGGCGGCGCCGGCTACATGGACGAATACGAAATCTCGCGCGTCTTCGCCGATGCCAGGGTCAGCCGTATCTACGCCGGCTCATCGGAGATCATGAAGGAAATTATCGGCCGCGATCTGGGCCTGGACGAGCGCAAGCGGAACTAGCGGAGAGCGGACGGCGGTCTATTTTGACTCGCCCCGCACCGCTCCCTATCTTATTGCCCCAACACGGAAAACACGGGATCGGGGAGCGCGCTTCATGTCAGCCAGCACGTATGATTACATCGTCGTCGGGGCCGGATCGGCCGGGTCGGTTCTGGCCAACCGGCTGAGCGCCGGCGGCGAATACCGCGTGCTGTGCCTGGAGGCAGGCGTCGAGGGCTCGGGCTATCTCTGGTCGCGGGTGCCGGCCGGGGTCGCCAAGCTGATCGACAATCCCGCCGTCAACTGGTGCTACCGCGCCGAGCCCGACGAGGGCAGCGGCCAGCGCGATATCGAGGTGCCGCGCGGCAAGATGCTGGGCGGATCGAGCTCGATCAACGGCATGGTCTTCGTGCGCGGCCAGCGCCAGGATTACGACCATTGGGCGCAGCTCGGCAACCGCGGCTGGAGCTACGAGGACGTACTGCCGGTCTATAAGCGGATGGAATCCTACGACGGCGGTTCGGACGAGTTCCGCGGCCGCGACGGGCTGCTCAAGGTCACCGATTCTCCCAAACTGAGCCCGCTGTTCGACAGGATGATCCAATCGGCCGGGAAGATCGGCATCAAATACAATCCGGACTATAACGGCGCCTCGCAGGAAGGCATCGGCATGACCCAGGCGACCATCAACAAGGGCCGCCGGATGAGCACCGCCTACTGTTATCTCGACCCGGCGCGCGGTCGGGCGAACCTGACCATCGAAACGGGCGCGATGGGAAACGCGCTGATCCTGGAGGGCAAGACCTGCGTCGGCGTGCGCTACTCGGTCAAGGGCCGGCAGCGCGAGGCGCGGGCGACGCGCGAGGTCGTGGTCAGCGGCGGTTCGATCAACTCGCCAAAGATGCTCGAGCTCAGCGGCATCGGCCAGCCGGCGCTGTTGAAAAGCCACGGCATCGAGGTGGTGCACGAATTGCCCGGCGCCGGCGAAAACCTGCGCGACCACTACTCGCCGCGCATGAAATATTCCATCACCGAGCCGAACGCGACCTTCAACGAGCGCGGCAACGGCCTCCGCCTGGTCGGCGAGGCGATGAAATACGGCCTGTTCCGCAAGGGTTTCCTCGGGCTGTCGACGGTGCCGCTGCGCATGTATTTTTGCATCCGCGAGGGGCTGGAATCGCCGGACGCGACGATCTCCTTCATGCCGTTCCTGACTGAACGGATCAATCGCGAGCGGCGCATCGCCAAGCAGTGCGGCATCACCATGAACGTCAACGTGCTGCGTTCAGAGAGTCTCGGCAGCATCCACATCAAATCCGCCGACCCGTCCGAGCCGCCGGCGATCCGCTTCAACTTTCTGTCGGCGGAAATGGACCGCGCCGGCGTCCTGTTCGCCATGCGCAAGGGCCGCGAACTGCTCGGCACGCCGCCGATCTCCCATATCGTCGGCGAGGAACTCGCCCCCGGCCCGCAACACCAAAGCGACACGGAGCTGCTGGAGTGGGTGCGGCACAATGCCGAGACCACCTACCATCCGATCGGCACCTGCAAGATGGGCAACGATCCCCAGGCGGTGGTCGACGAGCGGCTGCGGGTGCACGGCATCGAAGGCTTGAGGATTGCAGACGCCTCGATCATGCCGACCCTGACGTCAGGCAACACCAACGCGCCCTCGATCATGATCGGCGAGAAATGCGCAGCGATGGTGCTGGAGGACGCGACGGCGCAAAGGGCGGCGGCGTAAAATTCCCCTCAACCACCTTACGGCCGCATCGCCTGTGTCTGAAGGCTGTTGCTGGGTGAATAGCAGACGTGCTCAGGTATGGCTGGATCTTCCGTTTTTAGCCACAAGCAGAAGTGAGGTTCTGTCAATGGCGCGCGTAGATTCCTCCGCCAATCGCCGTTAAGCTCCCTGGCAGGGAGGATTTCGATGGAACGCCGACTTGCCGCCATATTGGCCGCTGATGTTGTGGGCTATTCCAAGCTCATGGCCGATGACCAACAGGGGACATTGGCTGCGTTGCGACAATTGCGAAACGATTTGTTCGGCCCGGTCGTGACAAAATATCGTGGCAATCTGGTCAAGAGCATGGGCGATGGTTGGTTGGTAGAATTTCCCAGCGTTTCGGACGCAGTTGATTGTTCCGTAGAAATTCAAGAGAGTCTCGGCGGCCACGGAGCAATCCGGCTGCGCGTCGGTATCCATACCGGCGAAGTAATTTTTGAGGACGAAGACGTTTTCGGCGACGGGGTCAATGTGGCGGCGCGGCTGGAAGAACTGGCCGAGCCCGGTCAGATCATGATTTCCGACAACGCCTATCTAAGCTTGGATGGCAAGACGGCGCAGCTGTTTTCTGGCGGCGCGGCGCAGGAGCTAAAAAATATCCCCCGCCAGGTCAGTGTTTGGCATTGGCCTGCAGTCCATCCAAGCGAGAGCGTAGCAATAAGGCAACACCACCTTCCGCCAAATGCCGAAGGTTCGCGCCTTTCCATTGTCGTACTCCCGATCGTCAATCTAAGCGGTAACGCTGATCAAGACTATTTCGCCGAAGCATTGAGTGAGGACCTAACCGCCGACCTTTCCCGAATATCTGATAGCTTCGTCGTTGCCCGCGGCACCGCCGCCACCTATCGGGGCTTATCGGTTGATCCGATGGTCGTCTCTCAAGAGCTGAATGTGCGTTATGTTTTGGAAGGAAACTTGCGCAAATCAGGCCCTGCCTACCGTGTGAGCATGGGGCTCACGGACGGGCGCACGGGGCAACAGATATGGTCGGAGCGATACGAAATATCCGCCAGCGATATGTATAGCTTTCAAGACGAAGTCACCGGACGAACTGCGCGAACCTTAAATCTTGAGCTCAAAGAAGCGGTCAGTCGGCAGGTGGAACGTGGTTCACTCGGAAATATCGAGGCGGCGGATTTGGCGATACGTGCTTGGGCGGAACTGTGGACAAAACCTCAAACACAGTCGACCAACGATACTGCATTTGATTTCGCGAACCGAGCTTTGGATATTGATCGCTCGAATGCCGAAGCGAACGCTTCGTTAGCATATGCCTATGCACGTGCCGCGATGTACGGTTGGGGGATGCCGCGAGAAACCGCAATAAGGAAGGGTATCAGCGCGGGAGAAAAATCTTTGGAGACTGATCCAAAGTGCGCCGACGGTGTGTATGCATTAGCGTTGTTGTATTTTGCGGCAGACGAGAATTTTTACGCTCAAGAAATGCTTGAGCGGTGTTTGGACCTTAATCGCAATCATGCCCCGGCTTACTTCCTCAATGGTTCCGTTTGCCTGCGCCTTGGCCGGCCACAAGACACGATTTCGTGGATCGAGCGTGCCTTCGCATTGAGCCCGCGCGATCCACTGCGTGCCGTCTGGCATGCAATGAAGGCCCGGGCGCACTTCTTTCTGGGTGATAACCAATTAGCGATCCGAGAAGCTCAAAAAGGCACCGCCGCAAACCGCGATCATGCGCACAACTATTCTGTTCTCGCAGTGGCTTTAGCTGCCTTAAACCGCATGGAAGAGGCCGAAATGGCTGGGAAAGATTTTGAAAGGACGCTACCTGGCATCACCGTCAATCGATACATCTCCGAAGTTGCCTCCGTCGACCCCTTGGCAATGGCAAGCTATGAACCGCTGAGGGAAGGTTTGCTGAAGGTGGGTGTGCCAGCATAGGCCATCGGCGCCGAAGTCCGCTCCGGGTCAGACTCGGCTGTCGAACAGGTCTCTCGATCACGCCCGGTGCTGGGGAACTCCAGACGTAAATCAGGGGAAAGCCGACATCATTTCCGGTACGTCACCTGTTGAGGGAACTGCAGAAGTGCCTAGGGCTTGGCCGTGAGGACCGGAACTAGCCAGGAAGACGCCATCGAGGGCTGGGGCCGCATTTACAAGGCCTTTGCGTGATTTATACCGTAAGTATCAGAGCCTTAATGTGAATATGCCGCGCCGATCAATCGGCCAGCATGGTCAATGCGGCCCGGCGGTCTCCCGACTTCAATCTAAGAAACAGCGTGCGGGCTTTCTTGATGTCTTGTTCCGAGCCACTCTCGGCGGCCGCCTTGAGGGCAACCGTAGTCGGATGATCCGGCCCGCAGATAAATTTCAAAGCTTTAGCCAATCGCCCCATTGCTGCATGGTCGATACCTGCCTCATTCATTTGGGAGCTCCTCAAGCTTCAGCCTGTTTCGTCGCACAAATCTGTATAGGCGCGTTGGCGCCAGTAGAGCAACTTAACTCGCCCGAAAGAGGTCACACAAAGAATGTCTGCTGCTAGGGGGGCAGCGGAAGAAAATCACCAAGCGCCAATCGGTCGCGAATAGCCAAGAACAGACTCTTGCACTGCAGCATATTGGCGCGTTCTCGATCTAAGAAAGCTCTTCGAACAGCGCCTACCAACGCACGATCGAAAGGCGCGGCAGTTTGGACAAGGCTCGCGATGGTGATCAGGCAGCTACAAGCGACCGAGGGGGCGAGTCAATAGGCGCCGTCCACCGCATCACATTCGGACGCGCTATGCGCAATGCTGGTTATGATGCAGACGCCGCCTCCGGCGCAAAGGCCTCGTTCGACGAGGAAAAATAGTCAAACAGCCGGTCGATTCCCTCGTTGTATCGATCGTTGCAAAAGGCCAGCCGCAGGTCTTGTGGAACGCCGAAGTCGGTGCCGGGGACCACGGCGACATGCACTGTTTCGAGGATGTCCCGGGCGAGCTCCTTCGAGGACGCAAAACTGCGCGCCTTGTTCCATTCCTCGCAGCGGAGGATCGCGTAGAAACCGCCTTCGGCACCGATCGGCGTACAACGCGTGCCGGTCAGCCGTTTCGTCGTGTATTCGGCGCGCGCCTTGTAGGCGCTCGTGAGTTCCCGGGGACTCTCCTCGTCGGCGAGCGCGGCGATCATGCCGAATTGATAACAGGGATCGGTGCAAAGCAGGGTGTGTTGTTGAATAACGCGCAAATTGGCCTGCAATTCGGTGGGCAGAATCGCGAAACCAACGCGCTTGGTGTACATACGAAAACCCTTGGAAAAACTATTCGTGACAATCGTCATATCCCTGTGTTCGGGGAAGAGCGCCAAGGGCGATTGAAATTCGTCGTAGAACATCGTGTTGTTATAAATTTCATCGTTCAACACATAAGCCTGGCGATCGACGATCTCGTAGATTTCACGCATTTCGTCGGGTGTGACGATATTGCCGACGGGGTTGCCGGGAGAATTAATGACCACGAGCGACGTGCGCTCGGGCGAGAAGTTGCGTCGGAACGATTCCATGTCGACGCGTTTGGTATCGATGTCGATGTCATAGAATTTCACCGTCGCGCCGGCCAATTTCGCGCAATACAGATAGAGCGCGTAGTAAGGCCTCGGAATCATAATTTCGTATTCAGGACCAGATAGAAGCTGAAAAATATTCCGAAAAATCGGCGACGTACCCGTGTTGACGATGACATTGTCGACCGATGTGTCCGCGCGATATCGCCGGTTATAGAATCGCACGATGGCTTCGCGCAGTTCGGGAAGCCCTTCGGGATACACGCGCCGGACAAAGTCCGGGTCCCTGAGCTTTTCGATCATCCCGTCGAGCGCGGCTTCAGGCATGAACAGTTCGGGCACGCCTATCGTGAGTTTCAAGACATCAGCGCCTTTTGCGATGAGGTCGTCCGCGAGTTCGTCGAGTACGAACATCTGAAATTCCAAATCGCCCGGCATTAAATCCTTTATTACCCGCGGCATTTTATCTCCCGTAATCTGTTAATTTGGCTGAGCTTGAAGCATATCGCGGTCGCAACTCGAACGGCGGCGCACAGGGACTGTTTTCTCACCGCCATTCTCAGCAATAAAATTGCACAGCTACGCCGGCCCGATGCTACTGCACAGCACCGACAATGCCCAGCGCCGGTGACGGCGACTTCCGGAACGGGTCAGCATGCGAAGTCGGAGGCATTGACTGGCATGTCGGTTGAGGTGGCAGGTGAACACCGGACGTAAATCTCCGAAAAGCCGACATTGGCGACTTACTTAGATCGTCAGCTTGCGTTTCGACTTACGAACAAGTCTAGACGAAATCATCCCAATAAGGCTCTGGGCCGAACCGCTCGATCAGGAAATCGACGAAGGTCCGGACCTTGGCCGAGAGGTGACGGCTTTGCGGCCAGACCGCATAGGCATGGGAATCGTCCGTTTCGAAATCCCTGAGGACGCATTCGAGGCGCCCGTCGCACAGCGCCTCGCCGGCGATGAAGGTCGGCAGCATGACGACGCCCAGACCGGCCAGGGCGGCCTCGAGCAGGGTCTCTCCGTTGTTGGATTTCAGGGGGCCGGTGACGCGGATCGAGAAGGCCCGGTCGGGTCCCTGAAACCGCCATTCGCCGGGCGCTGGCAGAAAGTCGTACAGCATGCAGGCATGGTTGGCGAGATCGTCGGGGTGGCGGGGCCGGCCGTGCCGGTTCCAATAGTCCGGCGTCGCTGCAGGGCGACAGCTTGCGGGCGATCAGGGTCGAATCCGCCAACCGTGAAATGCGGACGGCGAGGTCGAATCCTTCCTCGATCAAATCCACCTGACGGTCGTTGAGTTCCAGATCGACGCTGACTTCCGGATAACGCGTCATGTATCCGGGCAGGGCGGGGGCCAGATGCCGAACGCCGAAACTCATCGGTGCGCTGACCCGGAGCCGGCCTCTCGGTTCGGCGTGCAGGCGAGTCACCGCGAGTTCCGCTTCTTCGGCGTCGGCGACGATTCCCCGGGCCCGGTCGAAATAGGCCTGACCGATTTCGGTCAGGTGGAGGCGCCGCGTCGTCCGGTGCAACAGGCGCGCGCCCAAGCGCTCCTCCAGCCGCGCCAGCTGTTTGCTGACGGCGGACTTGGAGAGGCCCAAATCACGGGCCGCGGCGGTGAAACTGCCGCGCTCTGCGACCCGGGCGAAGACGGCGATGCCGGCGAGATGGTCCATGGCGGGGCACTTCTATTGTAGAAAAAAAGAAACAGTCTTGTTCCAAATACCCTGATTGTCTTTTTAAAGCGACATTATTAGATTCATTGCAACGGCACGAGCCGATATTTCATTCTTCAGGAGACAGACCATGACGAACATCTTGACCCTCAACAGCAGCCCCAAAGCCGAAGGCTCCGTCAGCCGGGACCTCGTCGACCGCTTCGTCGACGCCTGGCGCGCCGAAAGCCCGGTCAACGTCGTTGCCCGCGATGTCGGTACGACCCCGCCGCCGCATCTCGACGTGGCCACCATCGGCGCCTTCTACACGCCGGAGGATGCGCGTAGCGACGACCAACAGGCGCAGATCGCCCTGTCCGACGCGCTGGTCGGCGAATTGGAAGCCGCCGAAATCATCGTCATCGGCGCGCCCATGCATAATTTCGGCCTGCCGTCCGGCCTGAAGGCTTGGATCGATCACGTCGCCCGCGTCGGCCGCACCTTCAAATATACCGAAAATGGCCCCTTGGGACTGTTGACCGGCAAGCAGGTCTACGTGCTGACGGCGCGCGGCGGTAATTATTCCGAATCCAGCATGGATCACCAGGCGCCCTATTTACGCACCGTCCTTGGCTTTCTCGGTCTTGACGATGTGACCTTCATTCATGCCGAGGGCGTCGCCGGCGGCGACGATGGCATCAAAGCCGCCGAGGCCGAGATCGACAGCGCCGTTGCCACGCGGCGGCTTGCGGCTTAGGCCGCGTCCCATCTGTGCCCATCACACCGTGCTCAGGCGCGGTGCGATGGGCACAAGAAAAGGAGATACAAAATGATCACCGTCACCCCCTTCGACAAGCTCGGCGCCTTCAGGAACGACCGGCTCGACGCGCATCATCATTTCAGTTTCGCCGATTACCACGATCCGGACCGCATGGGGCTGGGCGCGCTGCGGGTCTGGAACGACGACACCATCCAGCCCCAGACGGGGTTCGGCGCGCACCCGCACCGCGACATGGAAATCATCACCTATGTGCGCAGCGGCGCGATCAGCCATGAAGACAATCTCGGCAACAAGGGCGTGACGCGGGCCGGCGACGTGCAGGTCATGTCCGCGGGTTCGGGCATCGTGCATGCGGAGATGAACGAAGCGGACGAACCGGCCACCCTGTTCCAGATCTGGATCCAGACGGACGCCAAAAGGCCACGAACCGCGCTGGGACACCCGTGAGTTTCCCAAGCAGCCGGTGAGCGGCAGCCTGCCGGTCCTCGCCTCCGGCAATCCAGACGCCCATGGCGGCCTGTTGATCCACCAGAACGCCCAGGTGTTGGGCGGGCGGATCGACGCGGGCGAGACCATCCGCCACCGCATGGCCAGCGGCCGCGCCGCCTATCTGGTGGTCGCCGAGGGCGCCGTCAAAATCGGCGGCGAGATCGCCCCGCACCGCGCGGGCGTCGCCATCACCGGCGAAGACAGCGTCACCATCGAAGCGCTGGAAGATGCCGAAGTGGTGCTGGTCGACGTGCCGGTTTAGCGCGACGCGGCCGCGTCGCCTACAGCCCCAGAACGTGTTTGGCGATGATGTTGCGCTGGACCTCGCTCGACCCGGCGTAGATCGTCGCCGCGCGCTGGTTGAAGTATTTCGCGCTCGCCGTCACGCCGTGCCGGGGTGCGATCGGGTCGACATTGGCGCCGGGGATGGTGGCGTCGGGCTGGAAGACGTTGGCGTAGTAGCCGATCGCCCGCATGGTCAGCTCCAGGGTTTGCTGCAGCAGTTCCGAGCCGCGCAGCTTGAACATCGAGGCGGCGGTGCCCGGGTTCTCGCCGTTGCTGAGCGCGCTCATCACCCGTTTCTCGGTGATCTCGTTGGCCCAGACCTGGATTTCCAGATGGCTCAGCTGACGGTGGAAATCGTCGTCCTCGATCAATTTCTGGCCACCGCCCGCCTTGGCGCCGGCGATATCGCGCAGCCGGGCGAGGCTCGCCTTGACCGGCGGCGTGTAGGCGATGCCGCCGCGCTCGAACTCCAGCAAATATTTGGCGACCGTCCAGCCCTTGTTCTCCGGCCCGATGCGGTTCGCCTGCGGCACCCGCACGTCGTCGAAGAAGAGCTGGTTGAGCTCGTGCTGGCTGGAGAACATGATCACAGGCTCGACCGTGATGCCCGGCAAATCCATGTCGAACAGGAGGAAGCTGATGCCCTCCTGCTTCCTGCCCTCGGTCGAGGTCCGCACCAGGCAGAAGATCTTGTCCGCGGTGTGCGCGCCGGTCGTCCAGATCTTGCTGCCGTTTATGACGTAGTCGTCGCCGTCCGGCACCGCGCGGGTCTGCAGGGAGGCCAGATCGGAGCCCGCGCCCGGCTCGGAATAGCCCTGGCACCAGGCGAATTCGTCGCGCAAGATCGACGGCAGCACCGCTTCCTTCTGTTCTTGTGTGCCGTACTTCATGACGACGGGCCCGACCATGCGGATGCCCATATTGTTGATCGTCGGCGTGCCCGCCATGGCGCATTCGAATTCGAAGATGTATTTCTGCACCGTGTTCCAGCCGGGCCCGCCATATTCGGCCGGCCAGTTGTGGCAGAGCCAGCCCTTGTCGGCGAGCTTCCGGGTCCAGCGCCGCGCCGTCTCCGGCGGCGTGCGCACGCCGGGCGTCAGCCGCGCGCCCTCGCGGATATCGGCGGTCAGCGCGGTGTCGAGAAAGCCCCGCACCTCGTCCCGGAAAGCCAGATCCGCGTCGCTCAGATTGATGTCCATGGGGCCGCTCCCGCCGTTGTCTTGGCACTCCGGAATATCGGGGACCGGCGCGCCGCGGTCAAGGGAGGGGTGCGGCCGGGAGGGCGGGAGGGTTTGGGGTGGTTAACCTCCCCGCAGGACCCGCCGCCAAATTGCGCCCAATCCCTTGCATAGCCGGTGGAGAGGCAACAAACGAAGGGGACGGACCATGATGCGCTATGCGGAACACACGCCCGACCCGCCGCGCGACCACGCCGCGTTCGAAGCGTTCATCCGCGACCTGGACGCCGGTGTGGTGAACGCGCTGGTGACGGTGCCGCGCGACGCGAACTTCCGGCAGCTCGATTTGGCGGCGGAAAGGGTGGCGAAGCTGGGCTAGAAAGCCCCCAACCGTCACCCTTGGGCCCTGATGCGTCGCCCCCGGACCCTGGGTCACCCCTTGACACCAAATTGTCACCCTCGGGCCCCAATTTGTCTCCTTCGGCCCTCTCATGTCACCCTCGGGCTCGACCCGAGGGTCCATGTCAAGCGAGGGCGCCCGCGATCAACCTGGATACTCGGGTCAAGCCCGAGTATGACGGAAAAGGGATCGAGGCCGCGGCGACGCCTCCCAATTTGTGCGGACCCTAAAAATTTGTCACCCTCGGTAGGCCCTCTCATGTCACCCTCGGGCTTGACCCGAGGGTCCATGTCAAGCGAGGGCACCCGCGATCAACCTGGATACTCTGGTCAAGCCCGAGTATGACGAAAAAGGGATCGAGGCCGCGGCAACGCCTCCCAATTTGTGCGGACCCTAAAAATTTGTCACCCTTGGGAGGCCCTCTCATGTCACCCTCGGGCTTGACCCGAGGGTCCAATGTCAAGCGAGGGCGCCGTGATCAACCTGGATACTCGGGTCAAGCCCGAGTATGACGGGAAGCAAGTTGGAACGCGGGAGGGGAAACGCGCGCATGGAGTACACAACACTGGGCCGGACGGGCTTGCGGGTCAGCGTCGCCGGGCTGGGCTGCGGCGGCAACAGCCGGATCGGGCTGGGCGCGGGCAAGTCGATGGAGGAGGCCGCCGATATCGTCCGCGCGGCGCTCGACCGCGGCGTCACCTATTTCGACACCGCGCGCAACTACGGCACCGAGCCCGCCGTGGGGCTGGGCATCAAGGGCGTGCCGCGCGATCAGGTCGTGATCTCGACCAAATCCACAATCCGGGTGAAGGGCGAGCGGATCACCGCCGAACAGCTCGCCGCGCATCTCGACCATTCGCTGGGGCTGCTCGGCACGGACTATGTCGACATTTATTTCCTGCACGGCGTCGCGCTCAGCGACTACGACTACGCGCGCGACGTGCTCGCGCCGGCGATCCTGAAGGAGCGCGACAAGGGCAAGTTCCGCTGGCTGGGCATCACCGAGCCCGCCGCGAGCGACCCGGAACAGGCCGCGATGCGCCGCGCCGTGGACGACCCCGATTGGGACATGGTCATGCTGGCCTTCCACATGCTGCACCAGACGGCGCGCACCCACATCTTCCCGAAGACCCAGGCCAACCGCACCGGCACGGCGCTGATGTATGTCGTGCGCAATATTTTCAGCCAGCCGGGCCTGCTGGCGGAAACGGTGCGCGGCCTGATCGACAGCGGCGCGCTGCCGCCCGACGGCATCGAGCCGGACGACCCGCTCGGCTTCCTGGTCCATGACGGCGGGGCCGAGAGCCTGATCGACGCCGCCTACCGTTTCGCCCGCCACCAACCGGGCGCGGACGTGGTGCTGTTCGGCACCGGCAACGCGGATCACCTGGCGGCGAACATCGAGTCGATTCTGAAACCGCCGCTGCCGGAGGCGGACACCGCACGGCTGCACGCGCTGTTCGGCGGGTTGACGGGGGTGGGGCTGGACATGCCGGATCATATGAGGCGGCCGTGAGGAGGGAGCGCGCATGGGTCTGCCCGCCGTCCTGACCGCCGTACGCGACGGCGGCGTCGAAGAGGTGCGGTGGGCGCTGGCGGCGGGGGCGGACGTGAACGCGGCCGACCGGCTCGGCACGACAGCGCTGCACTGGGCGGTCTATGCCGGCAAGGCGGCGGTCGCGGCGCTGCTGATCGAACGCGGCGCCGATGTCCGCGCGCGGGACGCCTCGGGCGAGACGCCGCTGCATTACGCGGCGGCGCGGCGCACGGCGGACCTGGCGGCGCTGCTGATCCGCAATGGGGCGGAGGTCGGCGCCGCCGACATGCTGGGCCAGACGCCGCTGCATTACACGGCGATCTGGGGCGGCGGCATCGAGACCGCGTCCCTGCTGATCGCCAACGGCGCCCCGGTCGACGCGGCGGACGGGAACGGCGATACGCCGCTGGCGCTGGCCGAGGACCGGCTGAACGACGCGCTGGCGGCGCTGCTGCGGCAGCACGGCGGCCGGGTCGGAAAATGAGGCTCGGGCTACGGGAACAGCAGCCGGAAATTACGGGCGCCGTGCACGACGCGCAGCACCTCGACGGCATCGGCGATGCGGTAGACGATGAGATACCGTCCGAACGGCAGGCCCCGGTACCCCGGCCCCAGTTCCGGCCGCGCGCGTCCCAACTCGGGGACGGCGGCGAGCCTCTCGCACAAATTCACCAACTCGCCGATGAAGCGCTTGGCGGCGCGGGGATCGTCTTCGGCGATATAGCGGCGGATGTCGCGCAGATCGGAAAGCGCCGGTCCGGAAAAGCGGAGTTCAGCCACTCCAGTCCTGCGGCCCGAACTGTTCCTCGTGGTCGCGTTGCAGGATTTCCGCCACTTCCGCCAGCGTGTGCGCGTCGCCGCGTTCGATTGCTTCGGCACCGTCCCGCAGCTTGCCGCGGACCTCGGCCAGGGCGCGCTCCTCCTCGTCGAGCAGCTTAACGGCGGCGGCGAGCGCATCCTCTTGTGAAGCGTAGCGGCCGCTTTCCACCAGCCGCTCGACGGTGGCCTCGATCTCCGGGGATAGGGTTACGTTCATGGTTCTATTGTTCCCTATTTGTTTCCCTATAGCAAGGAACTTTGATTTGCGTCCAGGAACAATTTTTTGTCCGGGCTGAAGGTGCGAGATGGGGGAGCGCGCACCTGCTGAAGGTGATTTGGGTCGTTTCCAAGCTTGGCTTGACGACGTCATGAGAGCCGCCTGACTCCGCCGAGCGGCGTTTTCTGGCACG